>CAYRZU010000016.1:31769-53672 GCA_964428895.1 uncultured Planctomycetaceae bacterium | reverse complement strand
CGGCAACCCCGCCCACTTCGACGTCTACGAACAGATCGCCGCCAAGCACAATCTGATCCTGCTGGAAGATTGCTGCGAAGCCCTCGGAGCTTCCGTCGACGGCCGACCGGCCGGCAGCTTCGGCGAAGCCGGCGTGTTCGCCTTTTACCCCAACAAGCAAATCACTACCGGCGAAGGCGGCATGATTGTGACCGATCGCGAGGACGTCCGCGATCTATGCATGTCGATGCGTAACCAAGGCCGCGCCACCGAAGCGTGGCTCGCCCACGCGCGGCTGGGCTACAACTACCGTATGAGCGATGTCGCCGCCGCCATCGGCGTGGTGCAAATGCAGCGGCTCGACGAACTCCTGGCCGGCCGAAAGGCCGCGGCCGACCTGTACGACCAGGCCCTGGGCGATATCGACGGCCTCCACCTGCCGCCCATGCTCGACCGCGACACCGCCAGTTGGTTCCTCTACGTCGTCCGCCTGGCCGATCGGTTCTCCCCCGAAGACCGCGACGCCGTGCTCGACCATCTTCGCAGCAACGGCGTCAGTTGCTCCAACTACTTCGTGCCCGTCCACACCCAGCCCTACATGGCCGAGGCCGTCGGTACCAAGGCCGGTGACTTCCCCGTCACCGAGCATCTGTCAGAGCGGACGGTCGCCCTGCCCTTCCACTCGCAAATCGGCGAGGCGGAAGTCGCCCGCGTCCGCGATGCCCTGACCGAAGCCATTGCCGCCAGATCCTGACCCTTCGAGGCACCCCATGAACGACGAGACTGCCCCCCAAGGCCAAATGGTCCCCTTCGCCAAGCGTCACGCCGCCGCCGCGGCCCGGATGCACCAGGCTGGCATTCGAACGGGTTTTCTGTCCAGCCTGGGCCAGCGGTTCCTCAAGCAGTTGTACATCGGCATCGCCGCCTGCCCGGCCGGGTTCGGCCATGTCTGGGAAAACAGCGACGGCGAACTCCGGGCCTTTCTGGTCAACTCCGAGGACACCGGCAAGCTCTACAAGCAAGCCCTGAAGCGCCGGGGTTTCTGGATGGGGTTAGCGCTGCTGAAGTTCATCTTCCGCCCGTCGGTTATCAGGCACATGTGGAACACGCTGCGCTACCCGGCCCAAGTCGGCGACGACGTCCCCAAGGCTGAGATGCTCAGCATTGCCGTCGCCGAAGAATTGCGTCGCCACGGCATCGGCAAGGCGTTGATGGACGCCGGGGCCGCCGAATTCAAGCGCCGCGGAATTAGTCGGATCAAGGGCGCCGTGTGGGCCAAGAACGAGGCCTCCTGCGGCCTGTGCCTGAAGATGGGTTACAAGCTTCTGCGGACCATCGAATACCATGGCAAGCCGACCAACATATTCGTCCTCGACCTCAACGATCTGCCGTAGGCTTACCGGGCCGGCTGCAACCCCGCCAGCGCGTCCAGAATCGGCTGGACCACCGTCTTGCGATTGAGCCCCGTCTCCGCCAGTTGACGTGCGTTCTCCCCGAGGCATTGGCGTAAATCCGCATCATCAGCCAGGCGGCGAATATGCGCCACGAAGGTGTCGGCATCCCCCTGCGGAGCCGCCAATCCCGCCTCATGCTCAGCCAGCACGTCCGCCTGCCAACCTTGGTAGTTCAGTACAATCGGCAGGCCGCTGGCCAGGTAGTCAAAGAACTTGTTGGCGCAGTTCAATTGGAGAATCGGAATCGCCTGCACCGTCATCAGGCCGATGTCGGACGCCGCCAGCACGTCGGCCAAGACCATCTTCGGGACCTGATCCAGAATGAGAACGTTGGTCAGTCCTTCATCGGCAACGCGCTTCTGAAGGTTAGACCTCTCCTTTCCCTCGCCGATCAGGACGAACCGCAAGCGATCGTCACCGGCCAGCACGACCGCGGCATCCAGGACCATTTCCAGCCCGTTGACGCGGCCCATGGTGCCCGAGTGCATGCAGACAATCTTGTCGGCGAGGCCATGCTGGGCCCGCCAGCCGCTGCCGTCCCGGTCGGGGTTGAATAGATAGGTGTCGCACGCATTGGGGGCAACGACCAGTGCCTTGGCCCGCCCTACCGTCTTCAGCATGCGCTTGCCCACATCGGCATTGACAGCCACCAGTACGCGGGCGTGGCGATAGATCATGCGCTCGGCGAGCTTCAGCACGCGCGAGACGATCCCGGGCTTGAGGATACCCATCCCCAACGGCACGTCGGGCCAGAGGTCGCGGACCTCGAACACGTAGGGAATGGCCCGACACAACTTGCCGCCCAGCGCCGGAATGCCCACCGTCAGCGGGGTGCTGGTCGCGTAAACGCAATCGATGCGCGGCTCGGTCAGCACCAGCCAGCAGCACCAGAACATGAACGTCAGGAACGCCATGATCCGCCGAGCGTAGCTCATGGTCTGGTGGTACGGCACATCCAGCACGATGCAGTCCAGCCCGGCCACCTTCCCCCGCCGCAACGTGCCCTTGCCCGGAGGAATCTCGTCCGGACACAACATCGAGGCGCTGATGAGCATGGTCACGTCGTGACCGGCTTCGACCATCAGGCGGGCCTGCTCGTAACTGCGAATCCCCGCGGCCCCGCGGGGCGTCGAGAAGTATTGATGGATGTAGAGGATTCGCATAACGCGACCTACCGGTCAGGCCGGACGTTGCTCGTCGGGCAAGTTGCAGACCACCGCTCGGAACTTGCCCGCTGGGGTGCGTTCGATGGTATCGACCAGTTCCACGCGGATGTCGGCCGGGCCTGTGCGCTGGGAGAGGTTCTCGATCAGCACCTTGCCGTCGGCCTCGGTGTAGTTGGCGGCAGGCACGACCCGAATGCGAAAATGGTCGAGATCATCCTGGACGATCTGAGCTTCGGCAATGCCTTCGGCGCCCTTAAAGACCGGGTCCAACCTCCCCACCCGTCGGCCGTCACGCGTGAACAGCACCGCGTCGATTCGGCCTTCCACGTGATCCAGGACCGGCAGCGTGCGTCCGCAGGGGCAGGGCTCGGTACCCAGCGCCACCCGATCTCCCACGCGGTAGCGGATAAAGGGCTGCGCCTCGTTGACCAGGCTCGTGCCGATCAACTGGCCCGTTTCACCGGGGGCCACGGGTCGACCGTCCTCGTCGAGCACTTCGATCAGCGCGATCTCAGGCGACAGGTGCATCGAGCCGACTTCGCATTCGGCGGCGAAGGCCGCCTGCTCGCCGCAGCCGTACTGGCTGAAGGCCCGACAGCAAAACGCCTTGGCGATGGCGTCACGCTGATGATCGAAAAGATTCTCCGCCGTCGTGAAAGCCGCGGCCATGGGAATCGGCTCGCAGCCGGTGTCGACCATGTATTGGGCGATGGCGTAGACGCTCGACGGGTAGCCCTCGATGTATTCCGGCCGGTACTTTCGGATGGCGTCCACGTAGTGGCCCAGGTACTCAGGCGACAGGTGATAGCTGGACATATAGAGTTGATTCCAGGCGCGATTCAGCACCCAGAACGGCGGCTTGGCCCGGGTGGGCGAGGCCACCAGATGCCCGCCCAGCGACACCGAACGATTCCGCCGACGACGAACGCCCGCTACGTCATGGTGGCGCGCATCGGCGAAGGCGAACGCGACCGCCTCTTGCCTCACCGTGCGGTAGCAGTCCAGCGGCGTGCCGGTCGTGCCGGACGTGTGACCCTTAACCAGCGTGGCGACGTCCAGCCGTTCGTCGACGAACGCCACCGGATCTTCGCGAACGGTTTGCTTGTCGAGAATCGGTATCTGCCGCAGGTCCTCGACCGTCTGGATCGAGGCCGCGTCGAGACCATGCTTGGCGAAGAGCGCTCGATAGAACGGCACGTAGGCGGCTGCATCGGTCACGCGAATGCGCATTTGTTCGAGTTGGTAGGCTTGGAACTGATCGAGCGACCACGAATCTCGCCCGGCAATCTCAGCCAGCACGCGATCGTACTCGCCCCCGAATCGCGCCTTGCCGCTCTTCCGGCCGTGCCGGGTCGCCATCCAGCACTTCACGAAGTACGGCATGGACCAATACAGCTTCTGTAGGAACTCCGAAGCCATCTATCCGGCCTTCTCGTTTCCGCCATCGGCGATCAATGTGTCGTAGACCTCGCCCAGCTCGCGCATGGTGCGCTGCACGGAGTATTTCTCTGCCGATTCGGTGGCGTTGCGGCGGCCCATCTGCTGGCGGAGCTCGGCCGAGCCGGCCAACTCACGGATGAAGCCCGCCAGCGCGTCCACGTCGCCGGGGGTGACCAGTCGGCCATTCGGTTCCTGAACGACCTCGGGAATCGACCCCACCGTCGAGCTGATCACGGGCAGGCCGGCAGCCATGGCTTCCAGAATCGCAATGGGCTGACCCTCGGCGTAGCTGGGCAGGCAGAACACATCGGACGTCTTCAGCCAGCGAAGCTTTTCATCATCATCGACCATGCCGGCGATCACGAAATGATCGCCCACGCCCTCATCGACCACCAACTTGCGGAAGAACTCCACCTCGCCGCCGCCAACAAACACAAACTGCAGTTGCGGCATGTCGGCGATGAGGCGCTGGGCCGCTTTGATGATGTCGAAGATGCCTTTTCGGTGGCCTAAGGTGCCCACGTTCAGCACACGGACCACGCCATCGGCGGGATCGCTGTGGGCGTAGCCGTCCGGGGCCACCAATTCGTCGGTGCGAACGCCGTTGAAAATCGCCACCACCGGTCTGCGAGTGAAATTGGCGGTCACGTCCCGCAGGCCGGTCGACTGGACCACGTGCACGTCGGCCCGATCGAGGTACTTGCGGATGTAGTGTCGTCGGACAACGGTACCCTCCGCCCAGAAGGCGTCGATGGCGCCCAGCAACTGCCAGACCACCTTGCAGCCCTCGCGCTTACCGTAGGTCACGTGCAGCGCGTTGCGCCAGAAGCCCAGTCCGGTGCAGGAGGGGAAATGGACGATGTCATACCGTTCGCGGCGGCACTGCCGGCGCATTTCCTTGGCGCGGTTGACCGCCCAGCGGATCTGCCGCATGCCGTTGACCACGCCGTCGCGCAGCAGAAAGCTCTTGGACCGTTTGGTGAACGCTTGCGGGCGAAGCTCGAACGGGATGTTCGACGGGAAGAACGCCAGGTCGAACCGGTCGTTCAGCTCCGGCGAGGCCATGATATCCTCGCAGTAGCGCACGATGCCGCCCATCGGCGGCGGGGTCGGCCCGACCAGCAGCACGCGGGGTTTGCGCGGGGTCTCGGACACCGACTACTCCTTGAAGTGCGGGAACTCGCGGACCTGTTGGGCGTCGTAGCCCATGGTGGCGGCCTTTTCGCGGGCGACCAGCGCCATGTCCGACTCGACCATCATGGTCACCAGATCGGTGAAGCTGGTCTTGGTCGGGCACCAGCCAAGCGTCTCGACGGCCTTGGCGGGATTGCCCAGCAGCGTCTTGACGTCGGTCGGGCGGAAGAACTTCTCGTCGATGACGACGTAGTCTTCCCAATTCATATCCAAGGCCGAAAACGCCGCGTCGGTGAACTCGCGAACGCTGTGGTTCTCGCCGGTGGCCAGCACGAAGGTGTCAGGCCGTTCCTGCTGCATCATCATCCACATGCCTTCAACGTAGTCGCCGGCGAAACCCCAGTCGCGCAGCGCGTCCATGTTGCCCAGGCGCAGCTCGTCCTGGAGGCCGTGCTTGATCCGGGCGGCGGCGTAGGTGATCTTGCGCGTCACGAACTCCAACCCGCGCAGGGGTGATTCGTGGTTGAACAGAATGCCGCAGCAGGCGAACAGGCCGTACGCCTGACGGTAGTTGATCGTCACCCAGTGGGCGTACAACTTGGCGGCCGCATAAGGGCTGAGCGGGTAGAACATCGTGGTCTCATCCTGCGGAACCGCCTGGACCTTCCCGAACATCTCCGAGCTGGAGGCCTGGTAGAACTTAGCCTCGGGGCAGACCATCCGCACCGAGTCGAGCAGGCGCGTCAGGCCCAGTCCGGTGATTTCGCCGGTGGCAACGGGCTGTTCGAAACTCGCGCCCACGAAGCTTTGGGCGGCGAGGTTGTAGATTTCGTCGGGCTGGACCTTGCGCAAGGCGTCGATCATCGAGCTTTGATCCAGCAGATCGAAGGGGATCAATTCGATATCTTCCAGGATCCCCAGCGTCTCCAGGCGGCCGAAGTTCGGCTGACTGACGCGCCGGAACGTGCCGTAAACCTTGTAGCCCTTCTCGAGCAGGAACTTGGACAAGTAGGCGCCATCCTGGCCCGTTACGCCCGTAATGATTGCGGTCGACATAAAACCGTCTCCTCGTTCGCGCCGTGTTACAGCGCGTCTTTCAACGTGTTGATCACCAGCTCGACCTGCGCGTCGGTCATATCCGGAAACAGCGGCAAGGTCAGCACGCCCTGCCCCACGCGTTCGGTCAGCGGAAGATTCCAGCCACCGGCGGGTTGGCGGTCGTTCATGTAGCTGAAAGTGTGCACCGGCGGATAATGAATGCTCGTTTGGACGCCCGCTTCTTTCATCGAAGCGATGACGGCGGGGCGGCCCACCCCCTCGCCCAGCAGCACGGGGAAGATGTGGAAAGTCGGCTCGCCCGGATGGCCCGGGAACGGAGCGCTGACTTCATCGACGCCCGCCAGCAGCTCACGGTAGTGGGCCACGTGCTGACCGCGCTTGGCGTTGTTGGCGGCGAGCTTCTCGAGTTGAACAAGCCCGAGGGCCGCGTGGATCTCGTCGGTGCGGTAATTGAAGCCGGCCGTCATCACATCGTAGCTGGCGGCGTGGCCCTTGTGGCGCTGCCAGGTCAGCGTGGTCATGCCGTGCGACCGCATGAGCTTGGCCCGTTCGGCCAGGTCGTCATCGTCGGTAATCAGCATGCCGCCCTCGCCGGTGGCGAGGTTCTTGTTGGCGAAGAAGCTGAACGCCCCGAATTGACCAAACGTGCCGGTGTGCTTGCCGTCGCGTCGGCCGCCGGGGGAGTGGGCGCAGTCTTCGATCAGGAACAGATTGTGCTTGGTGCACAGGTCAGCGATGGCCGTGACATCGGCGGCATAGCCGCCGTAGTGAACCACGCTAACGGCCCGGGTGGCCGGCGTAATGCAGCGCTCGATGGTCTCCGGACAGATCACCCACGAATCCAGCGACTCGATGTCGGCAAACACCGCGGTGGCGCCGGTGGCCAGAATCGTGTTGGCCGTCGCCACGAATGTCAGCGAGGGGCAGATCACCTCGTCGCCGGCGTGCAACCCTAGCGCCGCCGCCGCCAGATGCAGGCCGGTGGTGCAGTTGGAGACAGCGAAGGCGTGCTTGGCGCCGGTGAGTTCACGGAAGGCCTCTTCGAACGCCTGTGTCTTGGGTCCCATCGACAACCAGCGCGAACGAATGACCTCGAGAACCGCTTCTTCCTCGCGGTTGTCGTAAGCCAGATCACTTAAGGGCACTTGCCACGCCATGAAAGCACCTTACTCGGGCAAAAACTCACTGCGATGGGCTTCGAACTCGTCGACCGCCTGCTGGTAGTCGTCAGGCCGTCCGATATCGAGCCAGTAATGGTCGCTCTGATAGCCGTAGACCTTCTCCCCCTTCTGCAACAGCAGGTTCACCAGGGTCGGGAAATCAAAGAACTCGTCTTTGGGGATCAGCGGCAGGATGCGGGGGCTGAAGGCGTAAACGCCCATCGACACCTGATAATGATAGGTGGGCTTCTCGATGTACTCGTTGACGCAACTGGCCGAATCGAGGCCGAGCACGCCGAGGTCGATCCGCACGTCACGCTTGTGGACGGCGATGGTGGCGGCCGCGTCTTCGCGCTTGTGGGTGTCCATCAGGTCGCCGAACGGCAAGGTGGTCAGCAGGTCGCCGTTCATGACCAGAAAGTCCTCGGCCAGGCCGTCGATCAGCGCTAGGGGCCCCACCGTGCCGAGGGGCTTATCTTCCAGGGAGTAGTCGATCTTCAGGCCGAACTTGCTGCCGTCGCCAAAGAACGCCTGGAGCAGCTCGGCCAGATGGCCGACCGCCAGCGTGATATCGGTCACGCCGTAGCGTTTGAGTTGACGGAGAACGATTTCGAGAATGGGCACGTCGCCGATGGGCACGAGCGGCTTGGGGAAGACGGTCGTATACGGGCGAAGTCGCGTGCCTTTACCACCTGCAAGAATGACAGCTTTCATGGGCGTTGCCTAAACGTTGTAGATATCGGTGCGGTAGCGGTCGGGATTGGCGCGGATGTAGTCGACGACTTCCCGCAAGCCGTCTTCAAGGCTGAAGCGCGGCTCCCAACCGGCAAGCTGTCGACACAAGCTATTGTCGCTCTGGAGGACCAGCACCTCCGACTTGCCCGGCCGAACGCGGCTGGGGTCGATCTCGACATCCAACGTGCCGCCCAGGATATCGCCGACGGTCTTGACGATGTCGCCGATGCTGTCGGTGCGACCCGTGCCGAGATTGACTTCCTTGCCGATCGCATCGTCACACTCGGCCAGCGCACAGAAGCCTTCGCAGGTGTCGGTCACGAAGGTCATGTCGCGCTTGGGCTCGAGCGACCCGAGCTTGAGCGTTTGCCCGGCCAGCGCCTGAGAGATGATGGTCGGGATGACCGCCCGGGCCGACTGCCGCGGCCCGAACGTATTGAACGGCCGAACCGTCACGACCGGCAGATCGAACGAGCGGAAGTAACTCTCGGCCAGTTTGTCGGCTGCGATTTTGCTGGCTGAGTATGGGCTTTGGCCCTGCAGGGGGTGGGCCTCGTCGATGGGCGTGTATTGGGCCGTGCCGTAGACTTCGGAAGTGGAGGTATGGGCGAGCCTCGCCACGCCCAAATCGCGACACGCCTGCAGCACGTTCAGCGTGCCGGTGACGTTGGCGGCGACATAGCTGGCCGGGGCGACGTAGGAATACGGGATCGCGATCAGGGCGGCCAGGTGGAACACCGCGTCGGCGCCGTCGACCAGCTTGTGGACGGCGAAGGGGTCGCAGATGTCGCCGGCGATGACCTCGACGTTGTCGAGGACGTCGGGATCGACGACTTCGAGCATGCCACGATCGCCTCGGCCGTTGTAGCGAACCAGCGCACGGACGCTCTTGGCGCGGCGAACGAGCATTTCGGTCAGGTGAGAGCCGATGAAACCACCGGCGCCGGTGACCACGACATTGCTATTGGTTAAGTTCATGGCAGCACTTACTTATCGGCCGATAAAGGTAGCGGCTTTGGCCGTTTAGACCGGAAAAGACGGGTCTGGCGCTTATACCGGTCGGGCCGATTATTCGCAAGGGCCCAGTTCGGACTGGCGTATCCACTCAGCGGTCAGGCCCACGCCGGCCGGCAGGTCGATTTGCGGGGCAAATCCGAGCGCTTTCAGCTTGGCCGGATCGGCGTACCACTGCCGCATGTCGCCCGCCCACGTCTCGCCTGCTGATACGATGTCCACCCCGGTGAGGTTCAGTTGATCGATGATCACGTCGATGAGTTCGCGGATGCTGACGGGTTGGCCGCAACCGACGTGGTAGATCTCGCCGGGAGCACCCGCTTCGGCGGCGATTTGCATGCCGGCGACGGCGTCGTCGACGTGGAGGAAGTCGCGCACCTGGCCGCCGTCGCCGAATATCTCCAGCCGCGTGGGGTCTTTCAGCAGTTTGACGATCAGGTCGTGCACCACCAGGCGGCGGATGCCCGGGCCGTACACGTTGAAGAACCGCACGATCTTGGTCGGTAGGCCGTAGGAGCGGAAGTAGGCGCGGCAGTAGGCTTCGCCCGCCATCTTGGCGGCCGGGTACGGCGCACTGGGGCCGCAGAAGGCGGTCTCGTCGAGCGGCATGGGGTTGGCCGGGTCCAGCACGCTAACAGTGGACGTGAACAGGAAGCTGGTGGGATTAAGCTTCCGGGCCAACTCCAGCACGTTGACCGTGCCCAGAACATTGACCTCCAGATCGAAGCGAGGATCGTCAACGCTTTCAGGTACGGAGGCATGGGCGGCGAGGTGATAGATCGCGTCGATGGACTTCCCGGCCAGCGGGGCCAGCGCCGCCGGATCGCGGATATCGAGCGACACGCACTGTGTGCAAGGGGGTTCGGCCTCGCCGGGCAAGATCTGGGCGAGCACGGCCCGTCCCTGCTCGGTCAGCCCCTCACACAGGCGCCGCCCCAGGAACCCCCCTGCTCCGGTTACAAGCGTCAGTGGCTGGGCCATGATGTGTTACTCCTGGGCTGCGGTGTCGGCTGCATCCAGCAGCGGGGCCAAGGCCTCGGCGTAGATGGGCGTGAAGACCGCCTTGCCCTCGTCGTTCAAGTGCGCCCGATCCTCCCACAACTGGTCGGTCAATGCCGCCGGGCTTCTGAGATCGACAATCGGAATGCCGCGCTGGGCCGCCAGGGCAGCCAAGTCTGGATCGACGTGGGCCTGATCCTCATAGGGCATGACGACCAGGATCATCTGGGTTCCCGGGTCGGCGCCCAAGCCGATCAGTCTGGTCAACCGATCGTAGGTGGGCGGCGTGGCCTCGGTGGCGCCGGCTCGTTGGGCGGCGCGAGCCTGCTTGTCCTTGATCCAACGATTCTGCGGCAGGCGGCGGAACCGGGTCAGGCTCTGCTGATAGCCGGGGACGGCTTTGGACAGCATCAGTCGTCGGATGCGGCCCCGCCCGGCAATCGACCGGCACAGCCAGCCATGCACGAAGTGACACTTATCGCCGAAAGTGTTGAAGGCGCCGACCGCCTCGGTCGCGTCGGCCGGCGAAAGGTAGTAGACCAGCCGCTCCTGGTTGATGTAGTTCTCGTCGCGAACGCCCCAATCGAAGCTGGCCGAATTCGTCGGATCGGCCACGTGGTAGTTAAGGACGATCACGTCGGGCATTCGGCCCCGTCTGGCGAAATTGCTCTTGGCGATGTGGTACCACTCGGTGATGGCGGCGCCGTCCATGGCGATGGCCTCGACGGCAACGTCGCGGTCGAGCCGCGCGGTCAGATGCTCGCGCAGGGCTGGGATGTCCAGATCACACACGGTCATGGAGTTACCCAGAATCAGCACGCGCTGCCCGTCGGCGGCGGCGAGCGTGTCGGCCTGAGCGGCGTAGCCGGCGATATCCCGCAGTTCGGCGCTGAAGCGGGGCCAGACCTTGCGCATGAACCCCTCCACGCACGCCAATACGACGAGCACGACAACCACCACCTTCAGCTCTTGTCTAAAAGTTGAAGTAGATGAAGGCATAGCTTTCCTCGGGCCAGAACACCAACAGCATCAGGGCCATATAGGAGTAGGCCGCCGCTCTCGGCAGCCAGTGGGTCTTGGTCAGGGCCATGATGTCGTCATCCTTCCGGTGCAGCCAATACTCGTACAGCAGCGCGGGCCCCGCCAGCAGCAGAATCTGCGCCACGATGGCGGTCGAGATCGGCGACCAGGCAAAGGCGGTCACCAATTGGGCCAGCATTTGACCAACCTGGGTCATCGAATGCGCGTTAAACATCAGCCACCCCAGCGCCACCAGGTGGAACATCACCCCCATGCCGATCGCCCTGGCCCACGGGGGGGCGAACCCCTTGCCGCGCGTCACGTCGTTGCGGAAGCCCAGCACGCGATACGCGCACAAGATAAACCCGTGGAACGCCCCCCAGAAGATGAAGGTCCAGTTCTCGCCGTGCCACAGGCCGCCCAGAATCATGGTCAGCATCAGGTTGCGATAGGTGCCGAACCGCCCGCCACGATTGCCGCCCAGCGGAATGTACAAATAGTCGCGCAGCCAACTGGACAGGCTGATGTGCCAACGGTTCCAGAAGTCGCTGGGCGTGGTCGCCAGGTAGGGCATGCGGAAGTTGACGACAAGATCAAAACCCAGCCAGCGGGCGATGCCGCGGGCGATGTCGCTGTAGCCGGCGAAGTCGCCGTAGATCTGAAGCGTGTAGGCGTAGACACCCAATAGGACTTCCGAACCCGACAGGCTCCCGACCTCGGCGTTGAAGATCGGCGTGGCGATCGCGGCCATGTTGTCGGCGATGACCATCTTCTTGAAGAGGCCGAACAGCACCAGGTACAAACCGGTGGAGAAGTTGTCGTGGCGTTTGGGGCGCGCGTCGTGGATTTGCGGCAAGAGCGTTTTGGCCCGGTCGATGGGGCCAGCCAGCAAGGCCGGGAAGAATCCCACGAACAGCGCGAAGTCCACGAACCGCTTGGTGGGGGCCAGTTCGCCTCGATAGACGTCCACCACGTAGCTGATGGCCTTGAAGGCGAAGAAGCTAATGCCGACCGCCGGGATCAACTGCAGCGTAACGGTCGAGCGACTGATGCCCAGCCCCGCCTGCTCCAGCAGACCCGCGACCTCGCCGGCGAAGAAGTTGTAATACTTGAAGAAGCCCAGAATACCCAGGCTGACGAGCACCCCCAGGGCGACCCAGCCCTTCTTGCCGCGATCGGTAGGACTTCGGGCGATGCCGAGCCCAGCCAGGTAGCACGCGGCGGTGCAGATGAATAGCAGCACCACCAACGCCCAGTGCACGTGGCTGTAGAAGTAGTAGCTGGCGACCAGCAGCATGAGGTTCTGCCAACGGTGGCGGCGGCCGAGCAGTCGGTAGGCCACGAACACCGCGGCGAAGAACAGCCAGAAGATGTAGGTGTTGGCGATCATCGGTAGCTAGCTAGCCCTGCATATTCCAATAGGCCCATTCAATCTGGACGAAGACGAACGCGAGTAGAACGATCGCGGCCAACCAACGGCCACGGGCCTTCGCGGGCCCGGCGATCGAGACCAGTGACCGACGCGCAACAGCCACGCCGGTCAGTACCGCCATAATCGGCATGATCGCCAGGTGATGATTACCGTGAGCGTAGAAGAGCCAATACGGCACGGCGAACAGCACGATCAGACGGCCGAGAGAGCGGGCGGCATGGCCCGGCCCCGGGGACGGCAGCATGAATAGGTACACTGTCCCCAGCGCCACCACCGCCCATACTAGCGCATCCAGGGCCATCACGCCGTAGCCTTTGATGTTGGAGCCGGTCTGGCCTTGTGTGGTCGCGCCACCCAGCGTCTGGAAGCCGGCCAGCGACCGCAGGCGGCTGGCAATTCGCAGGGCGAAAAGGTCCGGCCGATCCGCGATGTGCCGAAAACCGTGATCGCGGAACAGCTCCATCTGCGCCGGCAGCGGGTGTTGTTCGTAGACGGCGGCGAGATCCTCCAGGTCGTCGAAGCCGGGGAAGTCCGGCCGGGCCGAGCCGAGGTAGGTGGTCCGGTACATGGGCGTCCATTCATTGTTGCCCAGGAAGATCGTCTTGCCCCAGTCGTGATTGACGAACACCCAGCGGTCGGTCTCGCGATGGACCTGGACGGCCCAGACGCCAACCACCGTCAGCACACCGACCAGGCTGAGCACGGCCGTAACGGGCCGGTGGCGACGGATCAACAGATAGCCGGGCCAGATCAGGGCCAGCACGATCACGAACGGCTCGGCCAGAACGGCAATGCCGAACGCCACGCCGCCGGCCAGCGCCAGCACCGGCCCGATGCGGGCCTGCGACAGCAGCGTCAGGTACACTCCCGCCGCCAAGGCCGTTGCCACCAGCAAGTAAGCCTGGGTCGACACCGACAGCAGCACCAACGATGGTGTCATCGCCACCAGCAGCGCCGCGATGTTGCCCGCCCGACGGTCAGCCAGAGCCGAACCCAACACGTAGACCAACACCGTCAGCAGAACGTGCAGCACCAGCATGGCCGCCGCGGCGGTCGCCGGCGAATCGCCGAACAGACTGAAGAAGCTCGCCAGATAGAGGGCCAGCCCGGGCGGGCGATACGGATCGGTCATGTCGCCGTCCAGGAACCGCTGGGCCGAGGCGACCATTTCATCGGAGATGCCGGACTCGACGGGGCCGTCGGCGGCGACGACCACGGCCAGGCGAATGGCCAAACCGAGAAGGAGGATGACCAGGAAGGTCCAGCGTGACTGGAAGAGACGACCCAGGCGACTTGCCATGCAAACAATCCTCTGCACTAGCCAACGAGGTGGCGGGTTGACATCGGGCGTGGGTATCCTAGCCGCCGGGGGCCTGCGAAATCAACGTTCCCCCCGCCGGGCCATCGCCGCCACGTAGGCCTGGCGATGGCCGGCCGCCATGTTCTCGAAGGAGAACTCCGCCAACACGCGCTGCCGGCTGGCCCCTCCGAGGGAGGCCCGAAGGTCGGCGTCGGCCAGGCAACGACGAACGTGGTCGGCCAATCCGTCGGCGTCGCCGACGGCGGCCAGGAAACCGGTCTGCCCATCGAGGACCACTTCCACCGTGCCGCTGCAACGGGTGGCGACCACCGGAAGCCCGGCGGCCATCGCCTCCAGGATGGCGTTGGGCATGCCCTCGAAGTCACTGGTCAGCATAAACAGGTCGCTTTGGGCGAGGATGTCTGGAACGTCGGTACGCTTGCCAAGCAGGTGCAGGCGATCCAGGTCGTTGGCGGACGCGCGGAGCTCGGCGAGCATATCGTCGTCGCCCGGGCCGCCACCGACGCCCACAAAATGCACGTCGGGGGTCTCGGCGCAGACCTTGCGGGCCACCTCGATGAAGAGAGGCCAGTTCTTGATCGGCCGAATCGTGCCGACCATGGTCACGATCAGCCCGTCGGCGGGCAGGCCGAGCCGGCGCCGCTCGCCGGCGGAAGGCTGACCGGGTGTGAAGCGTGAAGCGTCGAGGCCGTTGACTACGACCGGAATGGTTTCCGGCGCTCGGCCGAGCCGATCGGCCAGAATCATCTGCAGGCGCTTGGAATTGACGATGCACATGTCGGTGCGTCGGTCGAGCCAGCGGTCGAGAAACTTCCCGCCCGGCCAGCGGTGCATTTGCTCACCTCGAAAGGCCGCCACCACGGCCGGGCCCGGGGCCAGCACCGTCGCCAGGCGCCCCCACAGCCCGGCGCTCATCAGCCAGGTGTGGACCACGTCCGGCTGCCAAGAGCGAATCAGCCTAGCCAGGCGGCGGACCACGCCGAGGTCGAGGCCCCGCTTCTTGTCCAGGAAGAACACCTCGCGTCCGGCGTCGCGAATGGGTTGGATGATATCATCGGCCCCGGTGCGCCATAGGCAGGCCACGGCGTGCTCGACGTCGGCGCCCGTGCCGTGCTGAACGAGTCCCTTGAGTTGAAACTCGGCCCCGCCGTGAGTGAGTTGAGCGATCACGTGCAGGACGCGCCATGGTTGTTGCTCGCTCATGACGCTCCCGCGCTGGGTTCGTCGGCAGCCTCGGCCGGCTGGGTCAGCTGCGATTGTCGCCACGCCGCCTGGGCCGCCAGCATCTGCTGTTGCTGGACCGTCCACCAATGCTGCTGGCCGCGCCAGATCTTGATATCGTCTTCGACCGTCGCGGCGTAGCCGATGAAAGCCGCCATCAACGACCAAACCCACTTGGTCATGTACATTGGGGCGCCCAGACCTGAGAACAATAGAACGAACACAAACGACCGATAGATGCCGCCAATGCGTTGGTCAATCGGGTCCGGAGATCGTTTGATCATCCGCCCCGACCGAATGATCATCAGGGCCCAAATCGAGAAGTAGAGACAGAAGCCGATCAGCCCGGTATTGGCGCCGACTTCGCCGTACTCGTTGTGCGCAACGTGGCCGGTTCGGTCGTAGAAGCGATACTGCTCCAGGCCGACGCCAAGAATGATGTTATCCAGGAAGACCTCCAGCGAGTTCAGAACAATGTAGATTCGCCCCAACCCCGCGCCATCTTCGCTGCCTTCGGACAGGCCCTTTACGGTGCGGCCCATCCGGGCGAAACCGATCGAATCCTTACCGACGAAGATGGCAAACACCATCAGCACCGCCAACGCCGCGACCACGTAGAGGATCATGGCGGGATTCCGCTTCACTTCTTGACGGTATCCCCAGAAGAAGAAGCCCAGCGCCGCCACACCCATCATCAAGATCGAGAACCGCGATCCGCTGTGGATACACGTGGCGATCATGATCAGCATCATCGGCACGAGGATGAACATCCGCAGAAAACGGCGGCGTTTCGGCAAGACCAACCACAGGTATCCAATCGACAGGCACCCCATCACCATCATGCGGCCGAACCCGTTGGGGTTCATGCCCCAACTCAGCCGAGTGTGGGATTGCGTTTCGGTCGCGTCGGCGTAGGAGCCGTACGTTCCGGTCTCCCGAACAAAGCCGCCGCTGAGAAATGCCATCGCCGCCAGAATGAACGCCCCAATCAGGAAGCTGACCACCATCAGGGTCAACGTCTTGCGGGACGTCGTCAGGCCCGACACCACCGTCACCAGGACGCAGACCATCACGATGGTCTGGAACTTGATCCAATAGACGGTCGGGACCTTGACCACCGGCAAGGCAGCCAACGACCAGGCGATGAAGAACATGTAGAGCATCGCCTCGGGAAGAACCCGCATCTTGGTCCGCCAGATGTTCATCAGATAGGCGATGGCCATCAGGATGCCCAAGGCCTTGACCACCCAGTTCCAGATGGGCTGCTCGGAGACCGCCACCACGCCAATGACAAACAGGCTCATCAGCACCTTCACCAGCAGCGACACTTGCGGGCGCGCCGAAGGCTGATAGGGCAGTTCCCATGTCCCCTCCCACTGCTGCGGATTGGCGGTAGCGTGTGTCATTCGATGTTGTCGGGTCGGTCGCCGCCGGAGTGACGACCGCTACGGTCCAACTACGTGAAACGCTGCCGGGCCCAGACCATCGCCCGCGGCCCGACCAAGCCAAAGACCAGCAGGCCCCAGGCCTTGAGGTCCACCGGCTTGCGAGCCAGGTACGCCAGCATCCGCCGGGCACCCCGCCCGCGATGGCCGGCCGCCATGTGGGCCAGCCCGGCCTGGCGGTTCGTGCCTCGGTAAAATCGGGGGGCATCTGCCTTTAGGCGCGCACCGTACTCACTAAGAATTCGGTCATAGACCTGCGCCGATTGACCGGACTTCAAAACGAAAAGCTCCACGTTGAACTTCTTGCCCTTACCCGAAAGGCGGTCGACCGCGTCGATGTGGTACAGGCCGCACACGTCCGTGGAGATATCCTTGCGCCAGTTGTCAAACGCCTTCAGTTCGAAGTAATTGCCCTGCCCGAGCGGGGGAGGCAGTTCCACGCTGTCCAGCAGTTCCTTGCGGAAGACGTGGACGTAGTCGGCCCGTTCGATGCGGTCCAGCCAGGCCATATTCTCGGCTAGGCCGAAGGGACCTTCCGGGAACGGCGGCGAGGGATGGATGTTGCCGTCATCGTCGCGGTAACTGGCGCCGATGATGCCCACGTCATCGGGGGCGGCGACCGTTCGGTCGTAAAGGCGGCGCAGGGAGCCCTCGGTCATCTCGTCGTCGCTGTCGAACATAATGACCCACCGGCCCCGGGCCTGGCTGAAGCCCAGAATCCGAGCCCCCCACATGCCGGAGTTCTCCGTTTCGACCATCACCCGCACGCGCGGGTCGCCGACGGCCTCAATGGCCGCCACCGTACCGTCGGTGCTATTGCCGTCGACCGGCAGGACCTCGATATCCTGGAAGTCCTGACCCAAAATAGCTTTGAGGCAGCGCACGATGGCAACTTCGCGGTTGCGAACCGCAATAACGATACTGAAATGGGGTCTGTCTGCGTCTGTCACGCGTTAGTCCTTCCGAGGTGAAAATCGTCATACTCACCGCGATTGCGTGAATCTAATGCCGTCTTCTCCGGCCCGCTCTGCCGGCGCAGACCGCCTCCGTTCAATGGTACGCTCAATCGGCCGGCGGGGTTCTTGAATCGCGCGCGATTTGGCTTGTGAGACGCAGACCGCATCGGTAGATTGTGCAGCCCATCCCACAGACGGGATGAACGAATGCCAACCCGCCCCGGCGGAGGACCCATCATGGACGTACCTGGCCTGGACCTGAAGCAGCAGTTCGCCGCGATCCGCGAGGACGTGATTGCCGCCATCGTTCCGGTGCTGGACGCTCAGCGCTGCGTCAACGGACCGGAGATTGTCGAACTGGAAGCCCAGATCGCCGACTACTGCGGCTGCAAGGCGGCGGTAGGCCTATCCAGTGGGACCGACGCGCTGCTGGTCAGCCTGATGGCGTTGGATATCGGGGCCGGCGACGAGGTGATCTGCCCGCCGTTCACGTTCTTCGGCACGGCCGGCAGCATTTGGCGGACCGGCGCCCGCCCGGTGTTCGTGGACATCGACCCGGTCACCTTCAATATCGACCCAGCCAAGATAGGGGCCGCCATCACCCCCAATACCAAAGCCATCATGCCCGTCCATCTGTACGGCCAGATGGCGGACATGGACGCGATCATGGCGGTCGCCGCGAAGCACAACCTTCCGGTGATTGAAGACGGCGCCCAGGCGATCGGCTCGGTCTACAAAGGCAAGCGGGCCGGCTCAATCGGCACGGTGGGGTGCTTTAGCTTCTACCCGACCAAGAACCTCGGCGGCATCGGCGACGGCGGCATGGTGGTCTCCAACGATGAAGAGCTGGCCGAGAAGATTCGCAAGCTCCGCAACCACGGCGAGACCACCCGCTACCACCACAAATACGTGGGCGGCAACTTCCGGCTGGACACGCTTCAGGCGGCCGCCCTGCTGGTCAAGTTCAAGCATCTTGAGGATTGGTCCGCTCGGCGGCGGGCCCACGGCGCCAACTACACCAAGTTCCTGGCCGACTGCGCCGGCGTGACCACGCCCGTGATCGCCGAGGGCAACGAGTCGATCTACAACCAGTACGTGATCCGGGCCGAGAAGCGCGACGAGCTCAAGGACTTCCTGGCCGAGCGCGGCGTCAGTTCCGGCATCTACTACCCGCTCAGCCTGCACCAGCAGGAGTGCTTCGCGAGCCTTGGTTACGGCGACGGGGATTTCCCGGTCAGTGAGGCCGCGACCCAGGACGTGTTGGCCCTGCCGATCTTCCCCGAACTGACGGATGAGCAGGTGGCCTTCGTCGCTGAGAGCATCAACGCGTTCTACGCCTAGCCCGCTCCGACGATCTCGTCGAAGAAGCTGCACATCTGCGAGATCACGCCGGCGGCTTCGTAGCGGCTGACGGCCTCGACCGACAGGTCGAACCGATCACCCGCGTCGTCGGCCATCAACGTCGTCAGCGCGCCGGCGATGGCCTGTGGGTCGTCATCGGCCACGGCCAGGCCTCGATGGGCGTCGGTGACCATCTTGCCGGCTTCACAATCGTCCGGACCGATCACCAGGATCGGCCGACACGCCGCGAAGTATTCATACAGCTTGCCCGGAATGGTCCGCGCGTGCTCGAACGCGCCTTGGGTGTGCCCCACCACCAACAGCAACACCGCCGCGCCGCGGCAGTGACGGCGGAACTCGGTTTCGCTGGCTGCCGGCTGAAGGTCGACCACGTCGGCCAACCCCTTCTCGTCGACGATGGCTTTGAGGCCCGGGTTGACGCCCTCCGGGTCGAGGTGCAGGAACCGAGGACGTCGGCCTGGGTCGCCCATCGCGTCTCGAAGTAGCCCCATGCCCTCGAACAATCCATCCAGCCGTCGCGTGCCGCCGTAGAGCTTGCCGGCGTGGAACACGGTCGGCCAATCGAACTCGATGGGCGGATAGGCGCCCGGCTCGGCGTCGGCGGCTTCAAACCAATTGGTCACCAGCCGTGCCGGCGTCTGGGCCACCTGCGGGTGGCTGCGCTTCAGCGCGTCGATCTGATACGGCGCCACGGTTGTAATGCCGGCCGCATCGGCCAGGATGAGCTCTTGGCGATTGAGGAACTTGCGAACATGTTTGGGGACGTCGCCGTCGGCGGGCTGGGAGACCACGTCGCGATAGTCGACCACGAACGGCACGCCCGTCCGCTTGAAGATCCGCCAGGCCAGGTCCGGCCCCGACAGCGGCGGGCTGGTCGCCCAGATCAGGTCAATGTCCTGCCGGCGGACGAGCTTGGCGGCCAGCTTGGCCGCCCGTTTCGGCCAGGGCCAATACTTGTCGGTCGGCAGGAAGCGTTGCGTCTTGAGCGCGAACCACCGCTTGGCGCCGGCCCACAGGCGAGGCAAGCCGGGCTTGGCCTGTCGCCACCGTTCGGAGTGAATCCACACGCTACCGCACGGCACGCGATGGGTCGGAACCGCGGCGATGGCGTCGGTGACACTGGAGGGGTCGGTGATCTCGTAGTCGCCTTCGGCCATGGTCACCACGGCCGGCTGCCAGCCGAACTCGCCGCACCGCGCCGCCAGCTTGGACGGCCGCTTGGCGCCAACGGTGGCCGAGGGCGGAAACTCCGGTGCAATGATCAGGATGCGTCGTGTGGCCATAGGGGTCCCTACGCGGCGAGTATGGGCATTGTCCGCAACCTGTCAAGCGGCCCGCCGGGCCACCGATGGCCTTGCAGCCGCCGGTCGCGCCGGTCATAATGACGCCGCCGTTTTCGGACGGGCCTGTCAGTTAGGTAAACCCTCGGCTTTTCTGGACGTAATACCTCTTGAGGCCCGACAAAACGCTTAACGACCCCTCGTTGACGGCCGATGGATAAGAAGGCCGTAACATTCGGCAATAAGGACCGGTTATGTCTAGCACCGACACCAGCAAACTAAAGATCTTGGCGATTATCCCGGCCAGGGGTGGCTCTAAGAACCCGCCAAAGAAGAACATACAGCCTTTCCGCGGGCGGCCTCTCGTCGTTCATACCGTCGAGCAAGGCCTCAACAGCACCACCATTAATCGGACCATCGTCTCGACCGATAGCGAGGAAATCGCCCAAATCGCCCGCGACGCCGGCGCCGACGTGCCCTTCCTCCGCCCGGCCGAAATCTCCGGCGACATGGCCACCGATTTCGAGTGCTTCGACCACGCCGTTTCCTGGCTGGACGAGCACGAAAACTACCAGCCGGATATCCTGGTCCAACTTCGCTGCACCGCCCCGCTTCGGCCTATCGAGATGATCGACAAGGCCGTCCAAATGTTGGCCGCCGATCCCGAGGCCGACTCGCTACGGGCCGTGATCCCCGCCGCCCACACGCCGTACAAGATGTGGTCGATCGACGGGCCCTACCTGCAGCCGATCCTGTCGCTGCCGGAGATCCCCGAGGCCTACAATGAGCCACGCCAAAAGCTGCCCAGCATCTACTGGCAGAACGGCTATCTCGACGTGATCCGTCGCGAGACCATCACCGAGAAACGCTCCATCACGGGCGACAAGATCCTCGCCTTCGTGATGAGCGAAGAAGACGACGTCGACATCGACTCCCAGCGCGACCTGGACCGCGCCAACGAGCGGGCCCAGAAACGCGCCAAGTAGCTCCTCAGACGACCATGGCCACCTTCGAACTGACCAAAGACATTCACCTGGGCTTGTGGCACACGGTGCTACTGCTGTTCCGCTACCTGACCAGCATCTACCTGCTCGGCGACCTGTCGCTGGTGCAGTTCGTCAACGGTTTCACCGCCGGCCGGCGCCGTGAGGGCGAACAACTCGACGTGCTGAGCCTATCCGGCAACGGCATCGGCGAGCTGCAGATCCTGCTGGCCTCCGACCCGCGCGTGGGCAAACTGGACGCGATGAGCGTCAAGCCGATCCAGATGCACCTGATGCGGATGCTGACCGAAAGCTCCCCCGAGCAGATCGACGCACTGTGGCAGTGGGCCCGAGAGCAGACCGCCGACTACCCCTGCCTCTCCGAAGCGTTCTCCACGCCGGGCCTGACGGGCTTCTGGAAGCAGGAATGCGCCAAGTGGCAGGCTGAGTATCGGGGCAAGCTGCGGCTGCTGGGCGGGCGTCCCTGGGACCTGCCCGAGAAGCCCACCTACGACATCATCGCAATGAGCCACCCGCAGACGCTGCTGGAAACCCAGGACGCCAAGGACCTGCTGACCCGCCTCAAGCCCGGCGGCGTGCTGGCGGCCATCATGCCCACCGAGTTCGCCCCTGAGCATGGGCACTCCTTCCCACCGCGGTTCTCGGACCTGCCGGTGGTCAAGGACGCCAAGGCCTCCCTCCGGGCTGAAGCCGGCAACCGCGGCTATGAGTTGGCCGCGGCC
>CAYRZU010000016.1:0-31669 GCA_964428895.1 uncultured Planctomycetaceae bacterium | reverse complement strand
CCCACCGTCGAGTGGTGCGCCCGGATGGAACTGCCCGTCATCAAGGTCGCCAGTTGCTTCATTACCGACCTGCCGCTTCTGCGGGCAATCGCCCAGACCAAGATTCCCGTGATCGCCTCGGTCGGCGGGGCCAGCGTCTGCGACGTGGACCGCGCTGTGGAGGTCTTCGCCACCGACAACATCCCTCTGACGCTGCTGCACTGCGTGGCCAACTACCCGGCCGCCACCGAAGACCTGTGCATGGACCAGGTCCGCCAGCTTCGCGACCGCTACCCAGACATGGTGATCGGTTACAGCGGCCATGAGGCCCCGGACGATCTGATTCCGGTGACCATGGCGCTGGCCAACGGGTCGGCCATTCTGGAACGCCACGTCGGCGTGCCCACCGATACGATTACGCTCAACAAATACTCGATGAACCCCGATCAGGTCGCCGCGTGGGTCGACCGGGCCCTGCTGGTCAAGAAGTCGCTGAGCATGGGTGAAGCTCGCCCGTTCATTGACGGCGAGGAAGAAGCGCTGCGGAAGATCCAACGCGGCATCTATGTCGCCAAAGCCAAAGAGCCCGGCGAGTTCATCGGCGCCGACGACGTCTTCCTGGCCATGCCCGTCCTGCCCGGCCAGTTTGCCGCCGGCGATATCGACGAAGTGGTCGGCCAACCCGTCCCCGTAACGGGCCTGGCGCCCAAGATGCCGATCTGGCGCGACCAGCCCGGCGAGGTCCCGCCCGAGATGCGGGTCTCCAGCATTATGGAACGCATCCGCACCATGCTGACCGACGCGAAGGTCACGCTCTCGGAAGGGACCGAAGCGACGGTCCAGCACTTCCACGGCCTCGACAAGTTCGACGAGATCGGCGGCGTGCTGGTCAACATCGTCAACCGCGAATACGCCAAGATGCTGATCGTGATGCTCCCCGGCCAACGCTACCCCAACCACCACCACCTGCAGAAGGAAGAGACCTTCCACCTGCTGGCCGGGGACTTGACGGTGGATGTCGAGGGCGAAATCAAGCAGCTCAAGGCCGGCGATTCGCTCACGCTGCCGCGCGGCACGAAGCACGCCTTCAGCACCGAAACCGGCATGATCCTCGAAGAGATTTCCACGACCTATCACAAGGGCGACTCAATCTACCACGAGGATGGGATTCCCGAAGAGCCCACCGCCCGCAAGACGGTCGTGAAGATCTGACCGGTCCGACCATGCTAACCATCGCCTGGGATCGCGACGATGTGCTTTGCGAGTTGATGCGCTCGTGGTTTGTCGATGCATTTCGGCCGGCGCATCCGGATTCGACGGCGTCCTTCGAGGATATCGCCGACAACCCGCCGCTAACGTCGCTGGGGATGACCCGCCAGGACTATCTGGGCTCGCTCGACGCGTTCCGGGCCAGCCCCGCCTTTGTCGACATGCCGCCCGCGCCGGACGTACTCGATTGGTTCGAACGTAACGGCGACAACTACCGCCACGTGGTGGTCACCGCGACCACACTGGCTTCGGCGGCTGACGCCGCGGCCTGGACCTTCCGCCACTTCGGCCGATGGGTCCGGGGCTTTCATCTCCTGCCGGCCCTGCGAGATGGCGACGACCTGCCTGCCCACGACGCCGACAAGGGCTCGATCCTCGCCCGCCTTGACGGCGTGGCCGTCCTGGTCGATGATTCGCCCAAGAACATCGCCGCCGCCGAAGCCGTCGGTGTGCCCGGCGTTCTCGTGCCGCAACCGTGGAATGATGCGCCGGGCACTCTCACCGACGCCCTGGGCCGGCTGGACGCCTTGCTGGCGTCATTAGACTGAGTCGGCCGAACGAAACCCATCATGAGTCTGGCCAAGAAAGCAACGAAGCTGGGCAAGCTCTCGTCGATCTACGTCGGGAGCGACCTGATCATGTACGGCCTGAAGTTCGGCCTGCGGGGTGTGTTCACGTACTTCCTCGTTCCGGCCCAGATGGGCATCATTCTGCTGGCCGGGCGGATTATCGGCCCGCTGGCGATCCTGATGGAGTTGGGGCTGTTCGCCGCCCTCAAGAGTTGGTACTTCCGTGTGGACAACCGCGAGCGTCGCGATTTGCTCCGTACCGTCTTCCTCGGGCAAATCGTCCAGAGCGTTCTGTTCGTGGCCGTCCTGGCCGTCGCGGGCCTGTGGGTGGCCGACTGGCTGCTGGATATCACCCTGGATGAAGACAGCCAGGTCACCCTCGACTCCCACAGCACCTACCTTCTGTGGCTGATGATCATCGCCGCAGCAGCCTTCCGCGGGTGGATGCTGCTGGGCCGCAGCTTGACCATTCTTCAAGAGCGGGCCTTCACCACGGTCAGCATCACGTTCCTGAACTTCCTCAGTGACATCATCCTCGGTGTTATCGCGGTGATTATCTTGGGGTGGCTGGGAATGGGCCGGCAGCTAACGGTCACCATTGCGCTGATGCTGGCGGGGCTGGCGGCCATTTGGATCGGCCTGCGGGCCAGTCGCGGCGGGAAGTTCTCCCTGCCCTTGTTCGGCCGTTCGGTCAAGACCGGCGTCAGCTTCTTACCCCATCAACTGTCCGGCACGCTGGCCATGACGTTGGTGATGTTCGCACTCAATAAGGAAGGGACCGCCGCGGCGGTCGGCGTGTTCGGAGTCGGCATCATGTTCGCCGAGCTAATCGAGATGCCCGTCACCGCCGTCGCCAACGCCACCTACCCCACCCTGGCCGGCCTAATGAAGGGCGGCACGGACGAGGCCCGCCGTCAGCACAGCCGCCTGTACACGCTGGTGTTCGCCGGGCTGTGCCTCCTGGCCGTGGGCATCTGCTTGGGTGCGCCGGTCGTCATCAAGATCTTCTCCAGCAAGTATCACGCCGCCTCCTCGGTCGTGGCCATCGTGGTAACGGGCTGGCTGTTCCAGGGCGCCTACCGACTGGTCGCCCAGCCGATCTTCTACTTCGGCGGCGGCTACTGGCTGAGCTTCGCCACGCTGTCGTCGGCGGCGGTGGCGTTCGTGCTGTCGTTGGTGCTCGTTCCCATCTGCGGCATGTATGGGGCGGCCTGGGCCGTCTTCGGGTGTTATCTGGCCAGGTTGTTGGTCGCCGCGGTGGTCTCGCACCACAAATACCCCCTGCCCTGGGAGTTCACCCGTTTGCTTCGGGCGTTGGTCTGCACGGGCGGCCTGGTGGTGTTGGACCTTTGGGTGACCGCCACACTCGCCGTGAGCCTGCCGATCCTGATCGCGATCAAGGTCGCCATCTTCGCTTTGATGATGGCCCTGATCCCTGTGGTTGGTATTATCTCCAGGAGCGAGTTGGCTTACGCGAAGCGACTGATCGCGCAGAGATTCGGAAGAGCTAACAGGAAGGGCGAATAGATGAGACGTCTGCTACGAAGCCTGTTCCGCTGGCTCGCCCGGCCCGGCATTTGGTTTGTGCGGTGGGCGGGAGTGCAGGACCTGTGGCTGACCCAACAGAGATACCTTCGCCGGTTCCAGTGCGAAGACCCCTCCACCGTCACCCTCAAGGGCGACATCGACATTCGTTATCCGGAGCGATGTACGATCGGTAAGGGAGTGGTCGTTCACGAAGCCACCTGGCAGGCCTACGGCGGGATCACCATCGGCAACTACGTTCACTTCGGCCCGCGGGTCAGCATCCTGACCGTCAATCACAACTACGAAGGCGACGCCATTCCCTACGACGAGCATCGCATCGCCAAGCCCGTGATCATCGAGGATTGCGTCTGGGTCGGCGCCGACGTGGTAATCACGCCCGGAACGCACATCGAGGAAGGCGCCATCATCGCCATGGGCGCCGTGGTGAGCGGGCACATTCCCAAAGGCGCCATCGTCGGCGGCGCCAAGTGGCGGATCCTCAAGCAGCGCGACCTGGACCACTACGAACGCCTTAAGGCCGAGGGGAAATTCCACTGATCAGATGGCTGACGGGCCGCGGAACATCCTGCTGGTCGCCACCGAGCCGTTGACCGGCGGCTTGCTCGCCTGGCTGCGCGACGCCCACGCCGATGCTGCGGTGACCATGCTCAAGCTCACGGCCGACCGGGACGCGGTCGACCTGCCCACCGAGTGGCGCATCCTTCGGCCGACCGACCTGGGCAGTTCCGAACAACTCGGCAAGGACATCCTGGCCTTCCTGACGGCCGTGGCGGAGACGCCGCTGGCCAATGGAAAGACGTTCGACCAGCAGTTCCGCCTGGCCGGCGACAGCAGCCTGTGGTGGGTGGGCCCGGCCAGCTATCGCCATCAGGACAAGGCCGTCTACGCCGCCCTCCGCGCCGCCTGGCTAACGGCCAAGGCGTTGGACCAAGCCAACGCCAATGAGGTGCTGGTTCTCACCGCCCGGCGCAACGTGGCGGCGATGGTGGCCTCTCAGTGCACCGACCGGTCCCTGCCCTGCATGGCCGTTCCCGGTTCGGCGACGCCGGCGCGCACGGCCTGGACCGGGCGGACGACATGGTTGGCCCGCACATGGATGTGGCTGGTCACGTTTCCTTGGCTGGTGCTGATCCGCGCGATTATGGCCCGAATGCTCACGCGGGCCAATCGCCCCAGCCGGGCCGAACGCGACCGACCGGCGGCGGTCATGACCGGGGCCTTCCCACGACACGTCCGCGAAGACGACAGCGGGCTAGGCGTGTGGTACTGGCAGGTCTGTGCACATGAACTGGCCCGCCGCGACGGCCATTTGCGACAGCAGTTCCTGCTGCACACCGTTGGCGCCCCCAGCAGTGCGGGGCAGATGCGACACGGCCTGTACCACACGGGCTGGCGGACGCTCCGACGACTGAAAGGCCTTCTGCCGATCGAACACCGTCACGCGCCGCTACTGACCTACCTCGGCGCGGCATTCCGTCAGTTGGCGGCAATGGGTCGCCTCGGCCGCGTGGAGCGGCAGGACGAGTTCCGCCAACGGCTTCGATTCTGCGGGGCCGACGTCAGCGTTCTTTACGTGCCGCTGATCCGTCAGGAGGTCGCCCGCATGGCCGCCTGGGCCGTCAACATCGCCGCCATCGCCAAGAGCCTGCGGGCGGCGGGCAACGTGCGATTGTTGATTGTCAACGAGGAGTTCTACGGCTGGGGCATGCGAGATATCGCCGCCGCCCGAAGGCTGAACATCCCCACGCTCGGCGTTGAACACGGGGCGATTTTCCCCATGCATCTGATCTACACGCCGCCGCCGGCCCAGATCGCCAACACACCGATACCCGATCACTTCGCGGTCTACGGCCAATTCGCCAAGGACGTGGTCAGCGAGATAGGCGCTTACCCAGCCGAGAGGGTCACCGTCACCGGCGGGCCGAGGTTCGACCATCTGGTCAACGCCCCGCCCGACGCCGACGCCGCCCGCCAGCGGCTGGGCTTTGCGGCCGAGAAGAAGCTGGTCCTGATCACGACCAACTTCTTCCGTTGGTTCCAGGATGTCGCCCGCTCGGTCTTCACCGCCTGCAAAGATCGCGACGACGTCGTGGTGTGCCTCAAGACCCATCCCAACGACTTCCCGCTGAGCGTCTACGAGACGATCGCCCGCGACTGCGGCGCCGGGAACGTCCACCTGTTTGACGACCGGTTCGACGACCTGCTGGCCGCCTGCGACGTGCTGGTGGGCGGCTTTTCCACCACCGTGATCGAAGCCATTCTGCTGGGTCGGACCACGATCTGCGTGAACTTCTCCGATGAGGAGTACCGATACCCATTTGTAGCCGACGGCGGATCGCTACCGGCCCGAACCAACGAGGAGTTGACCCGATCACTGGCGACGGCCCTATCGGGCGAGGCCGACGGCGACCTGGCGGCCGGCCGAGATCGTTTCCTCGCTCGCCATATGGGTCCGTCCGCCAGCGGCCACGCCGCGGCGGCGCTGGCCGAACTGATTGGGACACTCACCGACGCCAAGGAAAGCTAGGTGCTCTCATGTTGAACGAACTGAAAGACCGCGTCTGCCGAGCCAACATCGATCTGGTCCACCAAGGCCTGGTGGTCCAGACCTTCGGCAACGTCAGCGGCGTTGATCGCGAGAGCGGACACGTGGTCATCAAGCCCTCGGGCGTCTCCTACGACCAGATGAAACCCAAGCAGATGGTGGTCCTCTCGCTGGCTACCGGCGAGATTGTCGAAGGCGACCTGCGACCCAGTTCCGATACACCCACCCACCTGGCGTTCTACCGGGCGTTCGAATCGGTCGGCGGCGTGGTGCACACGCACAGCACCTACGCGTCGGCCTGGGCCCAGGCCCGGCGCGATTTGCCCGCCTTCGGCACGACCCATGCGGACTTCTTCCACGGCCCGATCCCCATCACACGTGAACTGACCGCTGACGAGATCGCCGACGACTACGAGGCCAACACCGGAACCGTCATCGTGGAACGATTCGCCGAGCTCGACCCGGCCGCCATGCCCGCCGTCTTGGTCGCCGGCCACGGGCCGTTCGCCTGGGGGCCGACCGTCGAGAAGGCGGTCGAAAACGGCGTGGCGCTGGAGATCGTGGCGCGGCTGGCCATCGAGACACTCCGCATCAACGCCGACGCCCAACCACTCAGCCAGGCCCAACTCAACAAGCACTTCTTCCGCAAGCACGGACCGGGCGCGTACTACGGCCAGGAAGGCAAGTAGCTGACCCGATGTGGGAAAAGCTCCTGAACGTCTCGCTGATGGTCGTGATTCCCCTGGCCTGGGGGGTGGGGATGGCCCTGCTTCTGCCGCGTCTCCGCCGCAAACGCCAGAGCGAGGTTGAGGAGTTCACCGAGTGATGGCGGCCTGGACCATCCTGGAAACGCAGGTCACGTGGCCCCAGGTGGCGGCGCTGGGAGCGTTGGGGTTCGCCCTGGGGATCATCTCGGGCCTGTTCGGCGTGGGCGGGGGCTTCCTCAGCACCCCGCTGTTGAACATCCTCTTTGGCTTCGACTACACGGTGGCCATCGGATCGTCGCTGGTCAACATCGTGGGCACGGGAGCGGCTGGCACGATCTCCCACTACCGTCGCGGAAACGTCAAGCCCAAGGCCGTCATTCTGATCGGCGGGGGCAGCGCCGTCGGCGCCCTCATTGGGGACGCCGTCAAGGACGTCATGAAGACATCGTTCGGCGAGCACTACACGAACGTGATGCACGGCCTGTTCATCGTCATCATGGTGCTGATCGCCTGGCGAGTTGCCCGGGGCAAAGACGAAGCCCCTCGCAGCGACGGCTTCTTCCATCGCCTGCCCATCGGCCCGCGCGTGGACCTTGGCGGGGCGCGCCTGCATGGTTTGAGCGGCCCGGGGCTGGTGGGGTTGGGGCTGGGCGGCGGCGTGCTGATCGGGGCCATGGGGATCGGCGGCGGCGTGTTGTTCGTTCCGATCCTGATTTTGGCGGTGGGTTTCACGGCCCATCAGGCGGTAGGGACCTCGCTGGGGACGATGCTGATTGGCGCCGCCGTTGGCGTGGCCGCCAAAGGCTGGCACGGTGAGGTGGACATGGGGATCGGCATGAGCCTGCTGGTGGGCAGTTCCGTTGGGGCGCAGGTCGGCGCCTTCATTTGCGAAAAGCTCCATGCTAAACGGCTGAAGCAGTACTTCGCGGTGTTGGTGCTACTGGCGGCTGTTCTGGTCGCGGCTCAGTTGATTCGCAACCTGACCGGCGGCTAGTCGGGTGGCGCCGGCAGCGGCTTGGGGGTGGCGCCGGAGGCGGCGTCGATGTGGCGCATATCTTCACTCTCGGCCATGCGAAGGAGCTGATCGGCTGAGACGGTCACCTTACCGGTGATGAACTCGGGGGCATTGAAGGTCTTCAGGAATGAATCGTAGAAGGTCGGATCTTCCTGGGGGAGCAGGAGGGGCTTACGAGATCGCCCCTTGGCATCGATGTAACTGAAATAGAGCCTAGCGAACAGGCCATCTCGCCGTTTGCTGGCGAACACAATCCATCGGCCGTTGCTACTGAAGGCGTGCCAACTCTCCGAGCGTGGGCTGTTGGCCTCGATGGGCCAGACGTCGCCGCTATCCAGGTCCAGCATGAACAAATCCGCGTCTTCGTTGTAGACCGGGAACGTACCGTACGCCACGGCCGTGAACAACACGAACCGACCGTCCGGCGAGACACGGGGTTCGCAGATGCTGCGTCCGAGCTTCTCGGCGGACAGCACGATTTCCATGGGGCCCCACCGGCCGGTTTCGATATCGTAGCCGATGCGCGCCAGGTCGTACTGCAGTTGTTCGTAGTCGGGCGGGAGGCCCGGCCCGGCCTGGTAGTCTCGGCCCGGCCCGGCCGCGTCGAGGTCCCACGTCCGACGGGCGCGGCAGAAGTAGAGGTGCTTTCCGTCGGGACTCCAGGCGGGGAAAGTTTCGAGATAGTCCGGATCGACCAGTTGGGTGGTACTTCGGATCTGGTCGGCGGCCACGTCGTAAACCGCCACGTTCGAGTCGCGGTCGATGACAGCCCGGCTCAGTCCGGCGGTCCGGTGCCACAGCTCCGGGCGGTTGACCGAAAAGGCCATCACCCGCCCCGACGGATGCCACGCCGTGTAGGCCGCCGGAGACCGGTTGCGGGCGGTGCGGGTGTCGAGCTTCTCGACCGCCCCGTCCCGGGCCAGCAGCATGGCCAGGCCCTTCGCGCTGCGCAGGTGCAGGCTCATCGTCTCCGGGCGGTTATTGACGAAGCTGTGACAGTTCACGCAGGTGTCGGTCTGGCGGCCGCTGATGAGGATGGGCGTCTCCTCAAAGGTCTCGATGCACCGTTGATAGACGCCCATCTCGTGGTGAATGTTGTGCAGGGGGCCCAGCAAACGATAGGCCACGTAGGGGTCGATGGGCTCGTCGGCCACCCAGTTGACCATGGGCTGGAACCGCTCCCACTGGCCGTTTCGGTCACGGACAAAGATATCGAAGGTCAGGCTTCGGTCGCCGCTGCCGGCTACCAAGAGCCGCCAGTCCTTCAGCGGCCAGACCACCTTACCCGAGGGCGCGTTGACGACGAGACGTCGGCCGTCGGCGCCGGTGACCCGGGCCCGGAAGGCCTCGCCGGGCTCGTTGATGATGAAGTTCAATGGCGCGATGTTGGGCGGAATCACACACCCGCTGTAATCGGGGAAGATCTCGGCTGGCCGATCGGTCTCGGCGAAGGTCTCCGGCACGTCAGCCGATCGGCTGGAGCAACCCGCCAGCAACAGCGCCGCCAACCCCACCGCCAACCATGTTCGTGGGGCCCTATTCACAGGGGGGACCTCCGGATCGGCCCGTCGAGGCGTATCGGAAGAAGCTGTGGGGCATCTCGGCGGCCAACCTGGCGTCGGCGGCGCCAATATTGCGGCCATAGGCTCTCATGATTTCGACACTCCGTTTGAATCGAGCGAAGGTCTCCCGGCTGGGGACGAACGAGCCGATACGCGCCTGCCGTCCTGTCAGAGCCGCGTGCATCACCGCCGCTTCGGCGTAATGCTCGGGCAGGGCGAGATAACGGCCCTTGTCGTTGGCGAAGCACTGGGCCATGAGGGACATCATGGCGTCAAAATGTCCCGCCAGGCGGTCCGGGCCCTCGGTGGGCAGGTGCAGCAAGTAGGCGGCCATGAGGTACTCGAACGGCATCGGGTCCCTGCCTTCGCCTTCCTGCAACAGATCCAGTAGAGACGCCTGGTAGCCCCGATCGAAGCGATCCGTGGCCAGCATGACCGAGCGGATCCGGCCAATCTCCGGGTCGTCCGACAACAACGGATCCCGGGCGAGCTCGTTCAGCGTGGCCTGGGCCCAGTCGCCGTAGACAACGTCTCGTGTCAGATTCGTCAGGAAGACCTTGGCCGCGGCGGTCTCGCCCTTGACGATGTAGATCCTCGCCAGAACGCGCAGCAGCGTCGGCCTTGGCCCCCACCGCTCAAGCAATTCCAGCGCGACGTGTTCGGCCTTATTGACCATCCCCATGCGCAAGAGCATTCGCGGCTGGGCGGCGGATTGATACGAATGGACCTCCGGGGCAAACAGCCCCCACGGCGCCTGCGGGTAGGCGAACATCTTCGTGCTGAGGCGCCCTCGCTCGAAGAGGGCTCGGTTGATGTGTCGGATCGCCTGAGACGGGTAGGACGACTGGGGGCATCGGTCGGCTTCGTCCAACACCTGCTGCCATTGGTCTTGCATGGCGTGGTAGTGAATCCGCAGCAGCGAACTGGACCGGGCGTCGAACAGCCCGAACAGCACGATCCCGGTCAGCGCCAGCGCCCCGGCCGGCCGCGCCACGGCCGCGGCAACCTTCAAACGCTTCGGCGCGTCGGGCGATTCCTCAGCCCGGACAGGGGCCCGTTGTGCCACCCATCGACCGACCCCGACTACCAGCACGCACACCCCATAGAACGAAAACCACAGCACCATACGCGTCCAATAGGCCAGGTCTTGGTCCAGCCGCTCCCAGTGATGGCAGAGGCCAGACAGTCTCATGTAGACCACCGTCGGGCTATCCCCCAGCAGGCCGATGCCCACCGCCGCCGGGGCTGCGGCGCCGGCCAGCAACGCCAGCATCGCCAGTCGCCACTGACGCCCTCGCAACAACTCGACCAGGCCGCACAACACGGCAAATAGCATCGCCGGGGAGCCAATCGCGTAGTAGAGCACAAACGTCCCCGCCGTCAGCGCCACCGCCCGGCTCCGGAGACGTCGCAGACGCGTATAGAGCGCGCAGGCCACCAACGCCACGCAGACCGCCACCATATCTCCCAGATGGAACACGTAGTGGCCCCAAAGGGCCACCCAGATCAGCGCCGGCAAGAGCCCCAGGTATCGCACCGGGCGACCGCCGGCGGCGCTAGCGATCCGGTTGACGGCCAGGCAGACGATCCCCGCCAGAACCACCAGAATGATCGTACCGGCGGGCGGCGCGCTGAAATACTGCGTCAGCCAGGCGCCGCTCCATTCGGCCAGGCCGCCCGGACGCGACAAGAACGGCGCGAAGAAGTCCGACCCCGTGACGAACATCGGCACGATCACGAAGCAGCGCTGGCCGGGCAACTCCACCAGGTCCCCATGGAAAATCACCGGCGGCGCCACTTGAACGTGAACGTGCCACGTCACCGCCAACGCCACAACCACCAACACCCCCCCGGCCAACAGAGCCGACCCATCGAGTCGGGCCGTCGTCGGGTGAGGCAGGCCCGCTCGGGGTCCCCTTGGACCAGCGCCTTGCGTAACGTGCTTAGGCTCAGACATCGATTCCCTGTTTGGTGACCTCCCAGACAAACGCGCTGGGACTTGTCGTCGGACAGATTACCGCAGGACAACGCAGTTTCGCAAGGCGACGCCCAGGGCCGGCCTATGTCGGCCGGCACGCCGCCAGCTCGACCTCGAACAGCAGGTCGTGGCGGCAAATATCGCAAACCACGATCAGTTGGGGCCAAGGGACGTCGGCGAACTGCTCGCGAAGGATCCGTTCGACCTCGGGGGTCTTGCAGTACATGATGGCGTGGACGACGTTGTCGTCGTTGCAGCCCGCCGAGGCGACGATGGCGCGGGCGTGCATGATGGTGTCGGCGATTTGCGCCGTGGGGTCATCCAGGTGCTCGGTGTCGCCGGCCTCGTCGACCGCGGCCGTGCCGGAAACGTAAACCGTCACTCCGGCCAACGTCCGGGCCTCGACCGCCCGCGAAAATGCCGAGCCATAATCGAAAGCCGATCCCTGGTCGCCGCCGGCGAGGTGACGCTTCATGATGGCGCCGGGGTCGAGGAAGGCGACCAACTCCATGCAGCAGTGACCGCCCTCGGCCGGGGCCAAGCTGATGCCCGTGCTGGCCGGAAGCTTATGGCCCTTGGATTTATCCAACAGGCCTCGCCCGCGGAAGAACGCGTTGCGGACCGCATTGAAGTCGTCATACCAGTCCAGCAGTTTGGTCAGCCACATCCAGGTGCGCCCCACCCGGAACATATCGGACCCGCCGGACTGGACGAGCCGGTCAGCCTTATCCAGCATCGCTTCGGCTTGTTCGGTGCAGGAACCGGCGTCCGGGGCGAAAATTCCGGTCGCGGCGATCATCGACACCCCGCCGCTTTGGACCAGACGCCCGCAACTCCTGCCGTCAACGCTGAGGGGTTCGATCGACGCATCGCCGACGGCGGCGTGGATCTGAAGGCCCGCGATGGGGCCTTCGCAGGTGGGCTCGCCGATCAGCATGGCCGGAACAACGCCGTCATCCAGATCGCCATAGGCGGCCTGTCGGGCCTGGACGACCGCCGTCTCGGCGCCGGCGGACAGAATGATTCGTTCCTGAACGATCCGCGCGTCAGCTTCGCGCAACGCGGCGGCGGCCTCGGCGAACATGGCCGACGCTTGCGTGGCGGAGTCGCCGGCAGGCGGCACGGCCGTCAGGAAGACCTCCTGGGCCGACTCGGAACAAAGATGGCGAACGTGAATGGCCAAATGCGGCTCCAAACGCCTCCGCCGACGAAATAGGCGCGTCCCATCCCGCCAGAGGCAACAAAACTTCTATAGTACTAGATCGGCCAGTACCTTAGGGTACTGTAGCGATAACTTGCCCGCAAGACCGATTTAGGAATCGGGTATTATCTGTGATCGGCCTCCGCCTGGCAAGCCGACTTGGTAGGTCGGCTAGGCCGACTCGATCTGGCCGGCCGTCCACAGATCCTGGGCTGCGGCCAGGTCCTCCGGTGAGTCGATTTCCACAGCCTTCAGTTCGCCGATATCCACCGCCCAGTGGACATTGGCGGCCAGGATGTCATTAACGGCCGACTCGAAGAACAGATTTCGCTGTCCGAGCTGCTCGTTGTAGCGAACGAGAGCGTCCGCGAAATCGTCGCAGGCCTCGCGGGCGAACTTGCCCACGCCGATGAACTCACCAAAGCAGCGTTCCAGGGGGAGGTGCTTGCCGATCTCGATAATTCGCCCGTCGGCGTCGACGACCACCTTGACCTCCTCGGCGCCGCAATGCTTGACGTCGATGGCCAGTCGGCTGTCGGGGCCGGCCAGCACCATCGGCAAGATGCGGCTATCGAAGAGCACGTCGGCGTTGAAGTAGACGAAGTCCTCGTCCAAGTGCTCGCGGGCCAGGTAGAGGGAGTTGATGGTGTTGGTCTCGGCGTAGTCGTCGTTGACCACGAAGGCCGCGGTCACGTTGTGGGCGGTGACAGCCTGGCGGACCTGCTCTTGCTGATAGCCGACTACCACCACCGTCCGGTCGATATCACAGGCGACGATGGCGCGGAGCATGTGGTCCAGGAGGGTTCGGTCCCCAAAGGGCAGGAGGCACTTGGGCCGACCCCAGCCGCTGGCGGCCAAGCGCTTGCCCATACCGGCTGCGAGAATCACCGCCTTCATCGGACGCCTCTAGAGCTTGCCCATCAGTTCGGTCAGTTGCGCTCGGATGTCGGCGCCGTTGCCCTGGACGATGCCGTTGACCATGTGGAACAGCGGAATCGACACATCCAACGCCCACAGCGTTTCGATCGTCTGGGCCATAGCCAGCCCTTCGATGGTCATGCCCACGTCGTCGAGCGCCTCTTGCGGCGTCAGGCCCCGGGCCAGCGCCCCGCCCAATCGCCGGTTGCGGCTGTCGGGACTGATGCAGGTGGTAATCAGGTCGGCGGCCCCGCTGACGCCGTAGGCGACCGATTCGGGAATGTTGAAGAACGACGCCACCGCCGCCACTTCCCGCAGGCCTTCGGTCATCAGCACCCCCTGCATGTTGGCGCCCAGGCCCAGTCCGTCGGCCATGCCCACCGCAATGGCCACGATGCCCTTCAGCGCCGCACACACTTCATGATGCGACGGATCGCGAGCGACCTCGAAGCTGATCGCGTCGTTGGTCAAGGCCTCCTTGACCAACGCCAAATGCATCAGATCGTCGCTGGCCAGAACCGCGCGGGTGGGTTGGCCTTCGGCGATCTCGTTGGCAATCGTCGGGCCGGTCAGCACCACCACCGCGGCGCCGGGAATCTCCTGGCGGATCAGGGCGCTCATGGTGCACATCCGCTGGGCGTCGTAGCCTTTGGACACGCTCATCACCAACGGCCGATCCGCACGGTCAGCCAACTCCGCAGCCACCGACGCCACCGTGCTGGACGGTACGGCCAGAATCAGCAGCGTGGTGTCCGGATCGAAATCGCCGGCGTACTTGGGCTCGACGGTGACCGCGCCCGGCAAGGGGTAGGTGTAAAAGTCGCCCGGGCGGTCGCGATGGGCGTTGATCTGATCGGCAATGGCCTGGTCGGCGGTCCAGACCCGGGTGGGCCGATTGGCTGAAAACAGCGACGCCAAGGCCAGGCCCCAATTGCCCGAACCGATAACGATGATCTGATCAATACGATGCATGGTGGATTGGTTCCCTCGCGGCCGAACGGGCCGCGGCGGACACATGATAGGGGTCGGGCGCCTGGTCCTCAAGAGCGCCGACTCAGACAATGACGTGTTTGGGTCGGCTAGGGAACCAGGAAGACATCCGTAGCGCTGACCGGCCGGCTGCTCCGACAGTCCGTGGCCATCGGAGAGGGGTCGTCCGCGGATATCTGCGGCGTCCAGATGTTGTCACCGTTGAATTCGGTCTCGGTCGACCACCGGGCGTGCCCACCGATGAACAGCAGGTTGTGCCCCTTGCCGCGGTGGTTTGCCGAGGCCGACGTGTACGAGCTCTTCGAGTCCCACGGCAAGTCGTCGTAACTGTCGGCGTCCGGCTGACCGCCGCTGTAACCGACCTGACCCGCGGTGGTCAGGTGCTTGACCAACGGGGTCCGATCCCCGGCGACCACTTGCGAGCCTTTCAGGCCGGTGTGGATGCGCGTGGTCCCGGTGGGATTGATGCTGTGCTGGAAGGAGTAGTTGCAGCTCTCTTTCGACTCGAACCCCACCTGCAGCTCCGAGCCGCTACTGTGTTCCATGGGGTCCACCCGTCGCCACCGGCTATTGACCGACGGGCACACGAACGCCTGAGGGGTCACCAGGTCCAGCCTGCGTCGCTCCCAATCGCTGGGGTCGCTGGGGCTCTCGACAATCGGCTCGAGGGTGTACATCAGCATGAACAGCGGCCGCGAGCCGTCCTGAACGTCATAGGTGTAGGTGGTCTTGTTGTAGCCGACCTTGTTCCAGGTGTTCTGTCCGGAATTGAAACTGGGGAACCGGCTCCTGTTGAACTCGGTGGCGTAGGTATAGAGGCCGTTTCCAACGGCCTTGAGGTTGCCCACGCACTTGGCCCGCCGTGCCAGTTCCCGCGCCTGCCCCAACGTTGGCAGGACCAGCATCGCCAACATGGAAATCATCGCACAGACAACCAGCAACTCCATCAAAGTAAAGCCACGGTCCCGAGTCATGGTGGAAGCTCCTTGGATAACCGTCGAGGTCACGGGCCGAGATCCGCGCCGGCCAACGCTACAGGTATTCTAGCGGCTTCCGATGCCGCCGACAACGGCTGGTCCACCTCAGGGGGGTCTAGTCGAGGCGCGAATCCGGGCCCACCGACTGGATCTGGGGCGATTCGCACCACCGCACCGCCACACACAGCCCATACAGCACCAGCGCCACGCCGCAGCCGGCCGAATGCAGCAGCCAGTCTTGCCACTGGAGCTGCCGCCCGGATGAAATCAGGTGCTGGGCCGCTTCGCCCAACCCGCCGATCGCCAGGGCCACCAGAATCCCCACGCACCCCAGGACGGCATGAGTGTGCCCGAACAGCCAGGCCATCATCAGCGCCAGCAGGAACCCCGCCACCGCGTGCAGCCATTCGTCCATGTGGGTCTCGCCGGCCAGAGCGGCCGTCGACCAGCCCACCAGACCGGTCGAGCGGGCCATACCGATCGCCAGCATCGCCGCGGCGGCCAAGCCCAGCACCACCGTTCCCGACCGCTTTCGCCGGGCCCGGCCCAGCATTCTAGGAGCCATCCCCCAGACCAGCATCCCGGCCACCATCGCCACCGGGGAGAACAATCCCCCCGTTGTCAGCAGCGCCCCCGTGGCCAGTGCCATCGCGCAAGACCACACCAACGTTCGCCCTTGGTCTCCGGCCCGCATCCGGCCCGCCTTGAGCACGTCCGCCGCCGTCACCCACACCAGCGACACCAGCAGACCGGCGGCGCCCACCGCGCCGACCGTGCCGATCAGCACGCGCACCCCGCCATCGCAGGCCGACACGTTCGCGAAGGCGCCCCCGCCGGAGCCCAGCACGGTCGACCGGCTCACCAGGTACGGTTCGACCGGCCAAAGACCTCCGGCGAACACACCGAACACCGCCAATAGCCCAACTCCGATCGGCGCCACCAGCCACCGGTAGCGGCCGAACACCAAGGTCGACAAGCCCAGCACGCCCCCCGCCAAACCGGCGCCCAGAATCGCCGCCGTCGGCAAGGCCCACACCCAAAGCCCGGCGCCCGTCGCGGCCACAGCCACCACCAGCCACCGCAGCACCGGATGCTCCAAGGGATGCGGCGCTTCGGGGGGATCATTCACGCGTCCGACTCCCCACAGCGGGGCCAACCACACGCACACACCGGCCAGGCCCACCAACGACAGCATTGGCCGAATCGCCGACGGCGGGGACCCAAACGCAATCGCCAGCGCAGGCCCGCCCATCATCGCGGCGCCGCAGGCCGCCATCACGCCGACGTGCCCGGCGGCCTTAGGCAGCAGCGACTGCGACAGCATCACTCCCGTCGCCAACAGCCCCAGCGAGAACAGCAACGACAAGTCCAACCCCCCGGTCCCGGCCACATCTTGGCCCGGCTGGGGCGACACGTGGTCCATCACAAAGTGGTAGCACAGAATGGCCGTCGGCAGCAGCAAGGCCCAGTGAAATGATTGGCTCGGCACCCACCGGTCGCGGCTGACGATGCGCTGCATCACCCACAACGTCAGCACCGCCAGGAGTCCCACCGTTAGCGCCCCCCAGCCCAGGAAGCTCGGCATCCACCAGGCCAGCATCGCCACGACCACCACCACCGCCCACATCCAGCGTGCGGTGGTCTCCAACTGTCGCGCGGTTGTGCCTACGGGGATCGCCATCGGTCAACTTGCCGAACCGGCGAAGAGTCTATGCGCGAGCGCCCCCGAACGCAACGCGCGGGGACAAGCTATCCGAGTAGCAACTCGCGGAGGTCGCCCAGCGAGTGGGCCGTCTGCCGGGCCTCGCCGCCGGGGGGTGGCGGCTTGTGGGCGTGGATCTGATCGGGCCAACACAACTGAATCGTCCGCCACCCCAACCGGTTGGGGGCCACAAAATCCTTGGCCGGATTGTCGCCAACGTAACAACAGGCGTCATGCGTGACACCTAGCCGCTCGGCCATCAGCTCAAACCCCACCGGCGACGGCTTCCACGCGTCCCGCCCGAACTGTTCGGTGAAGATCACCTCGGAAAACAGCCCCTCCAGCCCCAGCGCCGTCAGCTTGTTCGACTGCGCCGGCAGGAAACCGTCGCTCAGCAGACCCAGCTTAAACCTGGCTCCCATCTCGGTCAGCAATTGCCACACCCCCTCGAACGGCGTGATGCGAGGGACGTGTCCGCGATAGACGCCCACCAGCCCGCCGATCTCGTCTTTGGAAAGGCACAGACCGAACTGCTCGTTGAGAGCATCGAAGGCGCCGGCGGCTTGTCCGGAACAGAACCGCTCCCATAGCCAGTCGGCAAAGGGCTCATTTCGACCGGCCGTGCAGGTCAGGTGGTGGTCCACCGCCCGGTAGCCGCTGCGAACGTACTCCCGCTCTGGATAAAGCGTGTCGTCCAGATCGAAAACGACCGCCTGAATGGATGGCGTGTTCGCCATAGGCCGAAAGCTAGCGGAACATCGGCTTGGTATAGCCGGGCAGTTGCGCTACGTCGTTGACCTGCTGATAGAGGGCTTCGTCGTAGCGGAGCATCAGCAGACCGTCCGTGAATTGACCGAATTGAGACGTGATCGGCAACTCCAGCGTTTCCTGCAGCAAATACAGGGGCAGGTCGGCGCCGGCCGCGATCGCCAGCGGCACGCCGCCACCGAAACGCGGGTTGATTTCGAAGAAGCGAGGTTCGCCGCCGGGCTCTCGCCGACACTGGCAGCAGAACGCGCCCCACAGGCCGTCCAGTTGCTCCACCAGTTGTCGGGTCGCGTCGATCAGGTGCTCGTCGAGGACCGTCACCCCCTGCTGGACCTCCCCGCTGCGGACCAGCAATCGCTGACGCGGCACGATGGCGTGGATCAGGCCGTCGCGGCTGCGGTAGACGTCCATGGTGAACTCTTGCCCGTCGACGTATTCCTGAACCAGCGTGGCGTCTTCGTAGGTGGCCACGTGGCCGTGAAGTCGCATCTCATCTTCGATCCGGGCGGCGCCGATGGCGGCCGAGCCGTCGATGGGCTTGATGAAGCACGGATAGAACGGATTGGCCAGGAACTCGGCGAGGGTGTAGCTGGCGATGGGCTGCAGACCGGCCGCGGCGATGGTTTCGTTGGTGCGTCGCTTGTCGCGGCAGATGGCGACCGTTTCCGGGCAGGCGATCATGGGCGTACAGCCAAGCGCCTCGAACTGCTCGCGGGTGTCGGCCAGCACCTGCAGATCCAGATCGGTCAGCGGCACGACCAGGCCGATCTTCTTGGCTTCGACGATCTCGAGCAGCCGCGGGATGTAGTCGTCGTCGGTGGTGGGCGGGGCGTAGCACACTTCGTCAGCCACGCAGACCGCCGGGGCCGCTTGGGTCAGTTCCGAGACAATCAGCTTGCCGCGAAACTTCAGTTCGGTCATCGCCTCGCGGAACGCCCGCAGCAGCGACACGCGTCGGCCGGCGCAGGTGAACAAAATGTTGAGGTGATGGCTAATGGCTCTCGCGATCCTCGTCGGCGCTGTAGCGTTGCTCGTAGATGTCCTCGCCCCGACCCCCCATCATGTTCGCGATGGTTCGGCCGATGATCTTCAGGTCCATCCAGAAGCCGCGATTCTCGACGTAGTGAACGTCCATTTCAATCTTCTCTTCGTGCGTCAGGCTGCCGCGGCCGTACGCCTGGGCATAGCCCGTCAGCCCCGGCCGAACGTCCAGCCGCCGCCGCTGACGCTCATTCCACTTCTCGGCCTGCCGTTCGTATAGCGGCCGGGGGCCGACGGCGCTCATGTCGCCTTTGAGAATGTTGATCAGCTGCGGCAACTCGTCCAGGCTGGTCTCGCGCAAGAGCCGGCCGATCCGGGTCAGGCGCGGATCGTCGGCCCCGTGGGGGCTTTGCCCGTACGCATCTACGTCGGATCGCATGGTGCGGAACTTGAGCATCGTAAAGGGCTTGCCCCGCCAGCCCGCCCGCCGTTGGCGGAAGATGGCCGGGCCCTTGCTGCCCAGGCGAATCAGCAGAGCGATGACCAGTATAGGCAGGGCGCAGATCAGCAGCATCCCCAGGCTGCTCACGATGTCGCACAGGCGTTTCATGACGTGTCTGAGCTACTTTATCGGCTGGCGGCGCGAAGGGGCAATACCTTTGCGGCCCGCCGCCTCGGCCGGTACCATACGCGCCCTTCGGAGATCATGTGAAAGGACGCACCACTGTGAAGATTATCCTCGTCGCCGGCGCGCGGCCGAACTTCATGAAAATCGCCCCGCTTATGCGGGCGTTCGCCGCTACCGACGGGCTCGAGCCCATGCTGGTCCACACCGGCCAGCACTACGATGAGACCATGAGCGACCTGTTCTTCCGCCAGCTCGGCATTCCCGAGCCGGACGTGAACCTGGAGATCGGCTCGGCCAGCCACGCCGTACAGACCGCCGAAATCATGAAGGCGTTCGAGCCGGTCTGTCTGAGCGAGGACCCCGCGGCCGTCCTGGTCGTCGGCGACGTCAACAGCACCATCGGCTGTGGACTGGTGGCGGTGAAGCTGGGGATCAGACTAATCCATGTTGAAGCCGGCCTGCGAAGCTTCGACCGAACCATGCCCGAAGAGATCAACCGCCTGCTGACCGACGCGATCAGCGACCTGCTGTTCTGCACCGAGAAGTCCGGCGTGGAGAACCTCCAGACCGAGGGCGTCCCCGCGGAAAAGATTCACCTGGCCGGCAATGTCATGATCGACACGCTCCTGGCCAACAAGGCCAAGGCCGACGCCTCGATCATCCTGGACGACCTGGCTCTTAGGCCCGGCCAATACGCGGCGCTAACGCTGCACCGCCCGGCCAACGTGGACGACCCGGCCGTCTTCGGCGGGCTGCTGGACGCACTGGAAACGGTGGCCGCCGACATGCCCATTATCTTCCCCTGCCACCCACGGACGCGGAAGAACATCGAGAAGCTCGGCTTCGCCGACCGCGTGGCCGCCATCGATGGCCTCCGCATCGTCGATCCGTTCGGCTACCTGGACTTCCTAAAGCTGATGGGCCAGGCCGCCCTCATGCTGACCGACTCCGGCGGCATCCAAGAAGAGACTACCATTCTCAAGGTGCCCTGCCTGACGCTGCGGACCAGCACCGAACGGCCAATCACGGCCGAGGTGGGCTCGAACCGAGTCGTCGGCACGAACCCGGTCGACATCAAAGCCGCCTACGCCGACTTCAAGGCCGGCAAGACACCGCCCATGCAAACCCCCGACCTCTGGGACGGCCAAGCGGCCCAACGCATCGCGGACATTCTGGCAAGTAGCCTGACCTGACCGCCCGTCAGTTCCCATCGCCGCCATCGACACGCGGAAATAGTACCGGGTGGCAACTCAATCGGAAGTAGGGGGAATGCCTGGCGCAAGAATTTTGAGCCAAAACACTTCTGAGAATCTTTTAAGAAAAAACTGGTAATAGCGCCGATGTATTCTGTAATACTACACGACGAGTCGCACTGCTTTTAGCGCCGGTCTCCCTCCACCAGCGCTGAGTTTGCGGCTTATACGCGACGTCAGGTCTCCCTCCGCCTGACGTCGTTTTTATTTGGGTTACGACGACTGGGCCTCCACAAAGGTTATCCACAATCTTTCCACAGTGGGGCGCCTTGCTCGGGCCGGCGGTGACCGGCCGCGGCTGCAAGTTCTTTCCAACGAAGCGGCGGGATCGAGCCTAGAATTCGCCGTATCTATTTCGGTAGACTAAGTTCGCGCGTTGGGTGAACCGTCATGGCCAACACCTCCACCGACAGACCGGCCGCCAAGCCAACCCCCAGCCCCCAGCGCAAGAAGCGTTTTCTCAAGCAAGCCAATATGGTGCGTATGCTTTACGCGTTGGCGCCGCTGGCCTTGTCGGCCGTGTATTTCTTCGGCTGGCGGGCGGCGGGCGTGTTGGCCGTCGTGTTCGCGGCGGGCCTGGCCACCGAGTTCCTGATGAGTCGCCAGCGCGGCGGGCCCGTCTCGACGGCCGGCCTGGTCACCTGCGCCCTCTATGGGCTATCGCTGCCACCGACCGTGCCGATGTGGATCGCGGGGGTCGGAGCGATCGTGGCGGTACTGTTCGGCAAGGAAGTCTTCGGGGGCTTCGGCAAGAACCCGTTCAACCCCGCCATTGTCGGCCGCGCGTTCGTCTACATCTGCTTCCCGCGCGAGTTGACGGGCCATTTCGTGCCGGCGTTCGAGGGGTTTCCGGGCGGCTTGGCGAAGTGGTCGTTCGAATCACTCAAGGAGCTTCCGGAGTCGATGGCTGCGACCGGCCGAACCGTGGCCGACGGGGTCAGTCAGGCCTCGCCCATGTGGGCCAACCGGGAGTTCGGTTTCGAAGCGCCGTGGTGGCGGCTGGCGATCGGCAACATCTCCGGTGAGTTCGACACCGGCGGCGCGGAGCGGGTCCTGTCGGCCGGATCGATGGGCGAGGGCTGCGCGGTGCTGATTGTCCTGGCGGCGGCCTATCTATTGATGACCAAGACCGCCAACTGGCGGCTGATGATCCCGGGCCTGCTGGGGGTGGTCGTCGGCAGCGTGCTATTCCGACATGGGCTCGGCTTCGACGGCCTCGGCCAGATCCCCCCCCTGCACCTGACGCTGCTGTCGGGCACCACGCTCTACGCCGTGGTCTTCATGATTACCGAACCGGTCAGCGCCGCCAAGAAGAAGCCGGCCCAACTGGCCTACGCCTTCACCATCGGCTTCCTGATTATCGTGCTGCGCTGGCGCGGCATCTTTGTGGCGGCGGCGACCTTCGCAATCCTGATCGGCAACTTGCTGGCGCCTCTGCTGGACCTGGCCGCGACCGCCCACGCCGATCGCAAGAAGGCCCGGGCCGCCGCCAAGGAGGTGGCCGCATGAGCGCCGACACCAAAGGCCCGGTCTACGTGATTGTCTACGCGGCGCTGATTGCGGCGCTGTTCACCGGCGGCATCATGGCCTTGCACGCAGCCACACGCGACATCGTCGAGCGTAACGAACACCTTTTCAAACAGAAGGCCATCGTAGAACTGTTCGGCCTGGGCGACGTGGACACACTCGGCGACGCGAAGATCGTCGAGCTCTACGAGAAGCAAACCACGCTCTTCGAGGACATCGTGGACCCTCTCACGGGAGAGAAACACGACGTCTATCAGGCGGTCGACGCCAGCGGCAACGTGATCGGCTTCGCCTACCCGATTTCGGGCACAGGCTTCTGGGCGCGGATCGACGGATACGTGGCCGTCACCCCCAATCTACACTTGGGGGAGACGGTCGCGCGATGGGACGGGGAGGTGGACGTCCCGCTTGAGGTGAAGAATCAGAGCAAGATCATCGGCATCACGTTCCTGCAACACCAGGAGACGCCCGGCCTGGGCGGGCGGATCACCGAGCGCGATTGGCGAGAGCGCTTCGTCGGCCTCGTCATCAGCCCCAATCCGGACGGGCAGTTCATCTACATCGGCGGCGAGGCGCCCGGGCCCGCCTCGCCGAACTACGGTCGCCACGTCGATGCCGTCACCGGGGCAACCGGGACAAGCAGAGCCATCGAACGATTTCTGAATGAACAGATTCCCGTCTTCTATCGCTTGGAAAAGGCGCTCATGAAGAAGCTCATAAAGGAACCTTTCTAGGACACCCCGAAGCGAATGAACGGAACGCCACAGGATCGTGTCTCAGCCGGCCGGGCCCTGTTGGACCAGGTGTGGAATGAGAATCCCATCTTCCGGCAGGTGCTGGGCATCTGCTCGGCGCTGGCCGTGACGAACCTGGTGTTCAACACCACGCTGATGTGCGTGGGGTTGATCTGGACGACGACCATGAGTTCGCTGACGGTCAGCCTGCTGCGAGAGTTCACGCCCAAGCGAATCCGGATCATGGTGCAGATTCTGATCGCGGCGGTGTATGTGATCGTGGTCGATATCGTCTTCCGGGCGTTCTTCTTTGAGACTCACAAGGACATCGCCGCGTACGTGGGTCTGATCATCACCAACTGCATCGTGCTGGGTCGCCTGGAAGCGTTCGCCAACAAGAACCGGCCTATTGCTTCCGCGCTGGACGGCCTGGGCGCGGGGCTCGGCTATGCGGCCGTCCTGATGTGCGTAGCCGTGATCCGCGAGGTGCTGGGCTTCGGCACGCTGCTGAAAGGCACGACTTGGATGGTTGACGTGCTGCCCACGGGCGGCCAGACCTGGTGGCGGCCGTGGACGCTGATGGTCATGCCGCCCGGAGCGTTCTTCGTGCTGGCAATGGTGGTCTGGGCCGCCAAGAGCTGGGCCATGCGACGGGAATCATCTAAGGTCGCAACGGCAGGAGGCGCCTCATGATTGCCGAAACCATAGCCGCCTCCCCGCTCGACGCCCCCATGCTCATCCGCCTGCTGGTGATCCTGGTCTCAGCGGCCCTGACCGACAACATCCTGCTGACGCGGTTCCTGGGCATGTGCCCGTTCCTGTCGATCAGCCGACAGATCAAAAGCGCGTTCGGCATGGGCCTGGCCGTGATCTTTGTCACCACCTGCACGGTGTTCATCAATTGGCTGCTGTACGCCTACGTGCTGCTGCCGCTGGAGCCTTACGGTGTTCCGGCTGAGAGCCTCAAGCTGATCCTGTTCATCGTCGTGGTGGCCGCCTTCGTACAACTGATGGAAATGCTGATCGAGCGGATCAGCCTGAAGCTCTATTACGCGCTGGGCATCTTCCTGCCGCTGATCACGGTCAACTGCGCCATCCTGGGCGCATCACTGTTCATGACGACCAACGTCACCGGCAAGGGCTTCGGCGGATTGGACTGCCTGGTGTACGGCTTCGGCGCGGGGGCCGGCTGGTTCATCGCCATCATGCTGATGGCGGGTGTGCGGAGTCGGATCAGAGAAGAATCCGTGCCGGAAGCCCTGCGCGGGCCCGGCATCACGCTGATCGTCGCGGGCATCATGGCCATGGCGTTCGTGATTTTCCAAGGGATGATCAAACTGTAGAGACATGGTACTCGCCGACATACAACCATTCGCTCCGTGGCTGGTCGTGCTGATCGCGACCGGGCTGTCGTGCGCATTGGCGGCGGCATTGGCATTCTTGTTGGTGGTGGCTGAGCGGTACTTGGTCAACTACGGCGCCTGCACGGTCGACATCAACGACGGCGGCCGCACACTCGAAATCCCCGGCGGGGAAAGCCTGCTCAACACGCTCCGCAACGAGGGCATCTTCATCCCCTCAGCCTGCGGGGGGCGCGGGACGTGCTCCTACTGCAAGCTAAAGGTGCTTGAAGGCGGCGGGCCGCTCCTGCCGACCGAAGAGCCGCTCCTGGCCCCCGCGGACGTCGCCGACAACGTGCGGATCTCCTGCCAGATCAAGGTCCGCAACGATCTGAAGATCGAAATCCCCGAAGAGCTGTTTGCTATCCGCGAATTTCGCGGCGTGGTCGAACGCATCCGCGACCTGACCCACGATATCAAGGAACTGCGCATTCGGCTGATCGAGCCGGACGCGATCGACTTCGCCGCCGGCCAATACATTCAGCTCCGCGCCCCCGCTTACGGCGACAACCCCGATGCCGTCTACCGCGCTTACAGCATGTCCAGCTCTCCCGACGACCACGGCTACATCGAGACCATCATCCGCCTGGTCCCGGGCGGCATCTGCACGGGATGGGTGTTCGAACACCTGGCCGAAGGCGATGAGGTGCTGCTGAACGGCCCCTACGGCGACTTCCGCCTGTCCGACACCAACAACGACATGGTCTGGATTGCGGGCGGGTCGGGCATGAGCCCGTTCTGGGCGATGGTCCGCTATATGAAGGCCCACGGCATCGAGCGGAACACCAAATACTTCTTCGGGGCGGTCTCGGCAAAGGACATGTACTTCCTGGATGAACTGGCCGCGCTCGAGAAGGAACTGCCGTGGTTTGAGTTCATCCCCGCCCTGTCGGCCCCGGCCGACAAAGACAACTGGACCGGCGAGGTCGGCCTGATTACCGAAGTGGTCGACCGCCACACCCCCGCCGACAACCCCGCGCTGGAAGGCTACCTGTGCGGGTCGGCGGGCATGATCGACGCATCCTGCAAGGTGCTGGCCGCCAAGGGGCTGGGCGAAGACCGCATCTTCTACGACAAGTTCAACTGACGATGAAGCGAACCGAACAAGAGTTGATGATCCTGGAGCGCATGGCGCCGGGCGCCTTGTGCGCGGAAGGTTTTCTGGGTAGCGATCATCGCGAACTGCCGGAGATCATCGCCGCCGACGCCGCCGCCGTTGAAGCGGCCGGCCTGACAAACGAGCGAATTGCCGCGGAACTGAAGAAGCTGTTCGACGCCGCCGTGGCCGAGCTTGGCCGACGGCTAGAGGTCTCGGCCAACCTGACGGCCGTCTGGCACGAAGGCATGGGCCGAATCCCCTCCCCTTGGCCCGGCGATGGCGTTTTTCCCAAAGGCGAGCTAGTCCTGACGGAAGCGCCCGCCGGCCGAACGCTGATCGTCACGCCGCTGTCGATCCACCTGATCGCGGCCCACGGGTTCTACCAAGGTCGCGGCACGCACTACCGCCTGGAACCGACCGACCTGATCGCCCTGCTCGAACTGGCCTAGCCGCAGCCAATGCGACCTGATACGCTCTTGGCCATGAATCCCCCGCCTCCCAGCTTCGCTGCGCCGCCGATCGCGGTGTTCGATTCCGGCCTCGGTGGGCTGACGGTCGTGCGAGAACTGTCGGCGGCCTTGCCGGGCGAGCCGATCGTCTACCTCGGCGATAGCGCCCGCGTGCCCTATGGCATCAAGAGCTTGGAGACCGTCCGCCAGTTCGCGTTGCAGTGCGCGGCCTTTCTGATGCAGTTCCAGCCCAAGCTGCTGGTGGTCGCGTGCAACACCGCCAGCGCCGCCGCCATCGACGCGGTCGAAGCGTTCTGTCCCGTTCCGGTGGTCGATGTCATCCGCCCCGGCGCCGCCGCAGCCGTGGCCGCCACCGACGGGGCCATCGGCGTGATCGGCACGGAAGCGACGATTCGCTCCGGCGCCTACGACCGCGCCATTGCCAACCTCGACCCCGCCCGCGAGATCCACACCGCCGCCTGCCCCCTGCTGGTGCCCATCATCGAGGAAGGTCGCCCCGAAGATGACCCTATCGTCCTCAACGTTCTGAGCGATTATCTCCACCGGCTCCAACGTAAGCGGATCGGCGGGTTGATCCTGGGCTGCACGCACTATCCACTGCTGGCCGACGCCATTGGCAAGTTGATGGGGCCGGACGTGGCATTGGTCTCTTCCGCGGCAGCCGCGGCCAAGCAAGTGCAGCGACAGTTGGCTGACAGTTCACTCTTGGCCGAGGCCTCCCCCCCCGGCGAACTCCACTGCTACACCACGGACAACGCCCAGCGATTCGCCCAGCTCGGCCAGCGGTTCGGCGGACGCACGATCGACCACGTCCAACACGTCGGCACCGACGAACTGCAGGCGCAGTTAACGTGAGGGAGCCCGTATGCGTCACGCCATTTGGCTGATAGTGATCCCGACGTTGACGATCCTGGCGGGCTGCCCCAAGAATGACGGCAACAAGCGTCCATGGCGCATGTTCCCGAAGTCCAACGAGCAGCTCATGGCCGAGGTAACCGACGTCGATCCGCGCCTGCGACGCGAGGCCGTCCTGGAACTGGCCGAGCGAAAGGCCGGCAAGGATTCGGCCGCCCTGGCCCTCTACGACCAAATGGTCAAGAGCGACCCGGACCCATTCGTCCGGGCGGCGGCGGTAACGGCCCTGGGGAACCTGGGCAACACCGAGCATATCCCCGCGCTGGTTCACGCCCTGGAAGACCCCGCCGAGTTCGTCCGCTGGGACGCCGCCACGGCCTTGGACCGCATCGTGGGCCCGGACGCCCTGCTGCCGCTGATCACCCACGCTCGAAAGGATGACTCCCTGGACGTCCGCATCGCCGCCACGCACGCCCTGCGGAATTATCGCGATTCCCGGGCCGTCCTGACCCTGGCCGACCTGATGGACGACCCGGACCTGTCGATTCGCACCAAGGCCCACGAGGGGTTGGTGGAGATCTTCGGGTTCGATTACGGCCCCAAGGCGCGGGACTGGGCCAACGCTCATCGGAAGGAGATTCCGCCCGAGCCGGTCGAGGAAGAAGAGCCCTCCTGGTGGCGCCGAATGCGCGGCCCCAAGAGCGCCGAAGACGATGAACCCGACGACGAGCCCGAGGTCCCCGACGACGAGCCCGTCTCGGGCCCCGAAGATAGTTAACCCTCTTTTCAGCTTCACTTGCCACACCGGCGGAGCGGGGCTATAGTACACGCCCTGTAGGAGACGCGTGACATGTCAGAAGGTCAGTCGGAATCATTGGTCCGCAACGTCAACTGGGTCGACAAAGCCGCCGTCGTGGAAGTCGTCGGCGAGATCAACCTCTCGCATACGAATCAGCTTCAGGACGATCTTGGCGCGGTCCTGGCCGATAGCCCCACCCGCGTGGTGTTGGACTTGGCGGGCGTGTCGTTCATGGATTCGTCCGGCATCGCCTCGCTGGTCAAGATGCTCTCGCGGGCCCGGGCCATTGGGGCCTCGTTGCACCTGGCCGGCATGAGCGACCGGGTGCACAGCCTCTTTGAGATCACTCGACTGGACAACGTTTTCTCCATTCACGCGACCTGTGAAGAAGCCCTGAACGCCTAAATGCCTCTTTCCGCCGAGCAACGTGGTCTGATCGAGTCCTTCGGGGCGCCCCTGATCAAGTCCCTTCGCTATGCCGGCGGCCTCTCGATCCTGATTGGGCAGACTCTCACGGTCACCTTTCATGGGCTGTTTACGTCCAAGGCCCGCATCAGCAAAGACGCCCTAGCCGCCCAGATGGTCCGGGTGGGCGTCAAGAGCCTAGGCATCGTCTGCTTGGTCCAGGGGTTCATCGGCATTGTGTTGGCCCTGCAGTTGGCGCCGCCGTTGGCGACGTTCGGCCAGGAGGCCACCATTGCCAACGTGATCGGCATCGCGGGGTTCCGCATGCTCAGTCCGATCTTCACCGCCATCATTCTCAGCGGCTTTGCCGGCGCGTCGATCGCGGCGGAATTGGGGACCATGGTCGTCGCTGAGGAAATCGAAGCCATGCGGGCGATGGCCTTGAACCCGATTCGTTTTCTGGTGGTTCCGCGTGTGGTCGCGACTACCGTGATGACGGTGCTCCTGTCGGTGATCGCCGATATTATGATCGCCTTGGGGGGGTTCCTGACCAGCCGCCTGCTGCTGGGGACGCACGTCTGGTACAACTACTGGTCCAACATGCGCAAGCAGTTGGACAACTCCGATTTCGCGACGGGCCTGATCCAGGCGGCGGTGTTCGGGCTGCTGATCAGCGCCATCGCCTGTTACGAAGGTCTCAAGGTCCGCGGCGGCGCCGAGGGCGTCGGCCGAGCGACCACCATGACCGTGGTTTACTCCATCGTGGCGATCGTGATCGCCGCGTGCGTGTGCACGATGGTTTTCTACGTCTACGAACTGTGACGCCGAATGAGCGACTCCGCCGGCCAACCTGTGATTCGCGTAGTGGACCTGGTCAAGCGCTTCGGGAACCTGACGGTCCTGGACGGCGTGAACCTCCAGATCGCCCCCGGCGAGACCATGGTCATCATGGGCGGCTCGGGGTGCGGCAAAAGCACGCTGCTGCGTCACCTGGTCGGCTCGATTCAGCCCAACGAGGGATATGTGGACCTGTTCGGCCAGACCATAGCCGACTTGTCCGACGCCGAACTCGACGAGACGCGCAAGCGATTCGGCATCCTGTTTCAATCCGGAGCGTTGTTTAATTCGATGACCGTCGCCGAGAACGTGGCCCTGCCGCTGAGGGAACACACCGACCTGGACGACGAGACCATCCGCGTGATCGTCACCATCAAGCTGGAACTGGTGGGCCTGCGCGAGGCCGCCGACCGCATGCCGAGCCAAATTTCCGGCGGCATGAAGAAACGCGCGGGGCTCGCCCGGGCGACGGCGTTGGATCCGGAGATTCTGTTCTACGACGAACCGTCGGCCGGCCTGGACCCGGTCACCAGCGCCGAAATCGATCAGCTCATGATCGACCTGTCCAAGAAGCTGGGCGTAACCAGCGTGGTCGTCACCCACGAGATGGATTCGGCCTTTCGAATCGCCGACCGCATGGCCATGCTCGACAAGGGCCGCATGCTGAAGGTCGGCCCGCGCACCGAATTCGAGGCCATGCGCGACGGGCCGCCTACCGGCGACGACACCAACGACCTAATCCGCCAATTCCTCCGCGGCGATCCGGATGGCCCGATCAGCCATCGCCGGCGGAGCGAAGGATACGAAGAGGATATCCTCGAAGCCGCCGGCCAGTAAGCCGCTGGAGCTTGGAGAACCATCGATGCCACAGAAACAGCACAACGAACTGGTCGCCGGAATCTTCATCATCTCCATCCTGGTCATTCTGGTCGGCGTGGGCCTATGGATCGGCGCGTCCGGCCTGCTCCAGAGCGAATACCAGGAAGCGGTCTTTTTCGCCAAGGAGGATGAGAACCCCGGGCTCAAGAAGGGCTCCATCGTCCTCCTCAGCGGCGTGGAAGTCGGGCGCATCGTCCGCGTAGACCTCGACGTCGAAGCCGGGCGAGCCTATTTCGTCGCCCGCATCTTCCGCGAGGACGTCACCATCCACGCCGACAGCGTGCCGTATGTGTCGGCCGGGCTGGTCGGAGACGCCAAGCTGGTGGTCACCCGCGGCAGTGTGGATGAGCCACTGGCCGACTGGGAACACCCCGTCCACGTCGGCGGCGGGCTGGATGAGGCCATCCGACACATGGTGGCCACGCTCAAGAAGCTGCGCGAGACGGTCGAGGTCGAGTTCAACAGAGAAGACCCCGAGACGCTGATCAGCAAACTGCACGCGACGGTCAACAACCTAAAGGTCTCCACGGACAACATCGCCGTGATCACGGCCGACGTGGTCCCCCAGACCGACCCGACCAATCCGGACGGGCTGGTCTCCAAGGCCAACCGGTTGGCGGGCAAGCTCTATCTGGCCGCCGACGAAATGGCCAAGCTCCTGGTCGACGCCCAAACGCTGCTGGGCAAGATCAACCGCGGGGAGGGCACCCTGGGCAAACTCGTGGTCGACGACCGCGTCCACCGCGAACTGCTGGACGCCACCCACCAGCTCGCCAAGCTCCTGGAAGAGACCCGCGCCCTGCTGGATCAATGGAAGAGCCAAGGCGTCGGCCTCAAGCTGAAATAGCCACCCGGCGCGGCGGCAGTGACAATCTGGGGACGTGACCATGACGCAACCATCCGTGTCTCCGCGCGCCGACGCCCCCCTCAAGAAGCGCCGCCGGCGATGGCCGCGAGTGCTGGGGGTTATCGGTGCATGCTTGCTCGCCTTCCTCGTGTGGAACTACTGGCCGGTCGAAAGCACCTTCACCATCGGCCCCGACACCACCGTCATCAGTGGGCCGATTAACCCCGACGGCACGATCAACTACACGCAGTATCTCATCGACCGGTTCTCCGAAGGCGTCACGCCCGACAATAACGGCGCCAGACAACTCGCCCTAGCCATCGGGCCGGAGATGTTCAAAGACTCCGACCGGGCTGAGTCCCTACGCCAGCTCGGCCTAAGCGAGGCCGACCTGACCGGGCCGTTCTTTGAAGATCTTCGGAACTTCTGTGGATCCTCTGGACACGAGGGAGAAGACATCGACGACCTCCCCGAGAAGATTCAGTCCACCCCCTGGACGGCCGACGAATACCCAATCGCCGCCGAGTGGCTTGCCGAGAACGAACGGGCCCTGACACTGGTATCGGAAGCGTGCGCCCAGCCGCACGTCTACCTTCCCATCATCCCCGCTGACACCCCCCCCATCGCTGCTGGCGTGCAACCTACCGGACCTCAATTCAGTTCGAAGTCTCGCCAAGGCCCTAGCTTCACGCGCCATGCTGCGGCTTGGCGAAGGCGATATCGACGGGGCTCGTGAAGACCTGATGATCATCCATCGACTAGGTCGTCAAATGACGACAGCTCCAACCCTCATACAATGGCTGGTCGGCTTAGCGGTGGACTCCCTGGCCAGTAGCGGCTGTCGCAAGATACTGACTTCGGGGCAGCTCTCCGTCGAACAAGCCAACGCCTTCCTGGCTGATCTGCGGGACATGCCTCCTCTAGGGGACTTGGCTGCCACGTTGGAATATGAGCGTTTCATGTGGCTGGATTGCGTCATGATGGTCTATCGAACAGGGACCTTTGGCTCATTCAGCAACGACGACGAGGGGCCACCGCGCCGCCGTCACCTGCACCTGGACTGGGACCACCTGCTTCGAACATTCAACGAATACGGCGATAGGATGATTCAGGCGACCGTCGTTCCCGGTTACGCCGAACACCAACGGCTGGTGCGCGATTTCAACGACGCCTTTGATGCCTATACCTCATCCAGGAAGGGCCTGCGTGGATCGGTGGGCCCACTAG
>CAYRZU010000015.1:0-54793 GCA_964428895.1 uncultured Planctomycetaceae bacterium | reverse complement strand
CTTGTTGACGAAGTGCGGGGAGATGTAGCCCTTGTCGAACTGCATGCCTTCGACCAGGTCCACGTCGGTCTCCATGCCCTTGCCTTCTTCAACCGTGATCACGCCGTCCTTGCCGACCTTGTCCATGGCCTCGGCGATCATCTTGCCGACTTCAGCGTCCTGGTTGGCCGCACACGTGCCGACCTGGGCGATCTCCTGGGAACTCTTGACGTCCTTGGAGGTCTTTTGCAGGTCGGAAACGATGGCGTCGACGGCCTTGTCGATGCCGCGCTTCAGATCCATGGCGTTGGCGCCGGCGGTGACGTTCTTGAGGCCTTCCTCGAAGATCGACTCGGCGTAAATCGTGGCCGTGGTCGTGCCGTCACCGGCGACGGTGGAGGTCTTGGAAGCGACTTCCTTGACCATCTGGGCGCCCATGTTCTCGTTGGCGTCCTCAAGCTCGATTTCCTTGGCGACGCTGACCCCGTCCTTCGTGACGGTCGGCGCGCCGAAGGATTTTTCCAGCACCACCACGCGACCGGTCGGTCCGAGGGTGACTTTCACGGCGTCGGCCAGTTGCTTAACGCCGCGTCGAATGCCTTCGCGGGCCTCGACGTCGAATACGATTTTCTTCTTGGCCATCTGTTGGCTCCTTTGCGTCGCGCCCGGTTAGAGGATCGCGAGAATGTCCGACTCGTCCATCAACAGGAACTCTTTGCCGTCGACCTTGATCTCCGTGCCGGCATAGCTGGCGAACAGGACCTGGTCGCCGACACCCACCTGGAAGCCGCCGCGACTGCCGTCGTCCAACATCTTGCCGTCGCCTAAGGCCAAGACGGTGCCCTTCTGGGGCTTTTCCTTGGCGGTGTCCGGAAGGACGATGCCGCCGGCGGTGGTCTGCTCGGCCTCGAGACGCTCGATGAGGACCTTCTCGCCCAGAGGGCGGATCTTCGGGGATGCGGGTTTGCTGGCTTTTGCTTTTGCTTTTGCCTTTGCCATCTCTGATTGCTCCTTTGCAAAAAGCGAACGGTGCTTGGTGACTATTCTTTCGAAGGGGTCGCCCGCCTACCAGCCGGGCCCCTCTCGTAACATCCGATTCAAACGCGTCATCATGCCCTGAATCTGTCGCAGCAGTTGCTCCAGTTCCACGGGTCGGCCCAGCACGCTGTGGGCCCGCAGTTCCAGCATGGCCTGCAGGTGCTGACGGTCGCGGTGGCCGGTGACAACCACCACCGGCAGCCGTGCGTTCATGCGGCGGATCAACCGTAGCGCCCGCAGCACGTCCAGGGCCCAGTCGACCGAGTCGTCCAGGACAGCCGCGTCGACCTGCTTGGCCTGGACGACATCCAGCAATTCCTGGTCGCTGCCGACGTGGCGCGGCAAGATACCCGCCGGGCCTACAATGGCCTCCAACGCAGGCAGCCAGGAGCGGCTCTCACCGGTCACGGCAAGTCTAACTGGCTTTACAGGCTTATGTTGCGTCTCGACCATCGCTGCAGTTCCTGCCGCCATCGCGGCCAACCGCTCCATGCGGCGCGCAGCGACGACGTAAGTCATGCCAACACATGTAGAGCAAAGGCAGTGCCAGAAGACGTAACCCCCCTCAATGTATAGCGTTGGAGACATGCGGCCTGGCGGCTGTTGACTGAATGCCTGCCTGGGGTGTCTGGTTGACCGGGTTTGTGTGTCGCAGTTGGCAGGTCCTAGCCAGACAGGCGTCCAAAGGCGCCTGGAGCGGCGTCTACGCGTCGTTCTCGGCCGCTAGACGGTAGCCCCACGCCACGGACGGTCTGGATGAACTTGCGGGCCTTGCCCAGCTTGCGGCGAATGGCGGTCAGGTGGACGTCGATGGTCCGGTCGGTCACCACGGCGTCTTCGCCGATCGCCCGGTCGATGAGTTGGTTGCGGCTGAGCGCACGCCCCTTGGCCGAAACAATCGCCAGCAGCAGTCGGAACTCCGTCAGCGTTACAGAGACGCCCTTCCCGTCCACGGCGACGCTGTAGGTGTCCGGGTTGATCTCGATGGGCCCGCTGGTCACGATGCGTTCATCAGCCATGGCGGCCCATTCTACTGGAGCGCATCGTGCGTGCCAATCCAATCGCCCCGTCCCCGATCGTCGTCGGCAATTGCCTGACGCACAAGCCGAAAAACGCTGCCCATTACGGTTGACCGCTTTGGCGCAAGCAGTTATCTTACGCAACTCGCTTCCGTGCGGTGGGAGGGTGGACCTTCCGCCGGATACGCACGGATGGAACTGAAGCTTCTGTTGAAATGCCAGCCCCGGTCCGGATGCAATGAATCCGGAGACACCGGCGGCGGAGGTAGACGATTGTCTGAGCAGCTCGTACGCGACCTAATCGACGCGGGGATCCATTTCGGCCACCGCGTCAGCCGTTGGAACCCGAAGATGAAGCGCTATATCTTCGGCAAACGCAATCTCATCCACATCATCGACATCCAGGAGACCATCCGCGGAATGCTGCTGGCCCGGAAGTTCCTGGAAAAGACCGTCAGCGAAGGCAAGGACGTGCTGTTTGTCGGCACCAAGCGCCAAGCTCGCTCCGCGGTGGAAGAACACGCCGCCGACGTGCAGATGCACTGGGTCACCGAACGGTGGCTGGGCGGCATGCTGACCAACTTCCGCGAAATCCGCAAGCGGGTCGGCCGCCTGGAGGAGTTGGAGACCCAGGAGGCCGAAGGCCAACTGGACGCCTACTCCAAGAAGCAAGGCGCCACCCTTCGCCGCGAGATGCGGAAGATCCAGCGGAACCTCAACGGCGTCCGTAAGATGACCCAGCTGCCTGGCGCGCTCGTGGTGGTCGACCAGCGGCGGGAAATCATCGCCGTCCGCGAAGCTCGCAAGATGGGCATCCCCGTGGTCTGCCTGTTGGACACCGACAGCGATCCCGACGTGATCGACATCCCCATCCCGGGCAACGACGACGCCATGCGGGCTATCGAACTGGTGATGGCCGCCCTGGCCGGCGCGGTCAGGACCGGCGTCGGCTCGCGGGCCAAGCAAGTCGAAGGCGCCGACGATCGGCCCGCCCGCCGACGCAGCAGTCGACCGACCATGGGCCGAGCCGACGAAAACAAGCCCGACCCCATTCCGGCCGGCGGCGCCGCGGCAGCCCCCGCGGCCGCGCCGAGTGAAGCACCGGCTGAAGCGCCCGCCGAAGCGCCAGCCGAAGCGCCAGCCGAAGCGCCGGCCGAAGCCCCTGCTCCGGTAGCCGCTCCGGCCGAAGCGCCGGCTGCTGAAGCGCCCGCCGAGGCCCCGGCCGAAACGCCGGCCGCCGACGCTGAGCCCGAGGCCCCGGCCGCCAAGTAACGGTCCGCGCCCAACATCCATAACCAACACCGCCCCCCCCGCGCGGCGGCCGTGCAGATACGATTCAGGAAGGCATCATGGCAGACATCACGGCAGCAATGGTCAAGGCTCTTCGAGAAGAAACGTCTCAGGGCATGATGGAGTGCAAGAAGGCGCTGCAGGAGACCGACGGCGACATCGAGGCCGCCAAGGACCTCCTCCGCAAGAAGGGCGCCGTCAAGGCCGAGAAGAAGGCCGAACGCTCCACCGCCGAAGGCCTCATCCGCATCCGCCTGTCGGATGACAGCAAGGCCGCCACCATGGTCGAACTCCAGTGTGAGACCGACTTCTGCTCCCGCAACGACGAGTTCCAAGCGATGGCCGAAGCCGTAGCCGACCTAGCCACCGGCGCCGCCGAAGGCGAGATCGCCGCGAGCGACGAAATCACCGGCGCCGTGCAGGCCTGCTTCGACAAGATCGGCGAGAACATGAGCTATGCCCGCGGCGTCAAGGTCGCCGGCGACAAGGTCGGCTCGTACCTTCACCACGATGAGAAGAAGGGCGTGGTCGTAGCCGTCGAAGGCGACTGTGACGACGACACCCTCACCAAGCTCTGTCAGCACATCGTGTTCGCCGACCCGATGGGCCTGACCGCCGACGACGTGCCGGCCGATCTGGTCGAGAAAGAACGCAAGTTCGCCGCGGAAGAGGCCGCCGAGTCCGGCAAGCCCGCCGAAATCGTCGAGAAAATGGTGACCGGCAAGATCAACAAGTTCCTGGCCGCCAACGCCCTGCTGGAGCAGGCGTTCATCCACGACGAAAAGAAGAAGGTCAAGGACGTCCTGGATGGCGCCACCATCAAGGCGTTCGCCCGTTACGCTGTCGGCGCCTAGACCTAAGAGGTGCGAATGGCCGCCAAGCCACGCTACCAGCGAGTCATCGTGAAGCTTTCCGGTGAAGCCCTGTGCGGCCCGGAAGGCTTCGGCGTGGATGCAGCGGCCCTGGCCGCAACCGCCAAGCAACTGGCCGAGGCCGCTGCGTTGGGCGTGCAGCTGGGCGTGGTCGTCGGAGGCGGGAACTTCATCCGCGGGCGTCAGCTTCGCGACAATCCGCATATCCAGCGGACCACCGCCGACTACATGGGCATGCTGGGCACGGTAACGAACGGCCTGGCCCTGCGAGACGCGTTGGAATCGGCCGGTCAGCCCGCCTGCGTGCTCTCTGCCCTGCCGGTTGAGACGGTCGTGAACCCCGTCGACATCCGCCGGGCCGTCGCCCATCTGGAAGCCGGGCGAATCGTTGTCCTCGCCGGCGGCACGGGTCGGCCCTTTGTGACCACCGATACCTGCGCCGCCCTGCGTGCGTGCGAGTTAGGCGCCGACGCCCTGCTCAAAGGCACCAAGGTCAGCGGCGTCTTCGACAGCGACCCGGAGACCAACCCCTCCGCCGTTCGCTACGACCGCCTGACCTACCAGAAGGTCATCGCTGACCAACTTGGGGTGATGGACCTAACGGCGGTTTCACTGTGCATGGAGAATAGGCTACCGATCGTGGTCCTGAAAGTCACCGAGCCGGGCGCCCTGACGGCGGCCCTGCGCGGCGAGGATATCGGGACCGTCATCTGCGATTCGTAAACGGGAGTTGAACATCATGGCGATGGATGAAATCCTTCTGGATACCGAAGAGAAGATGGAATCGGCCGTCACGTATCTCAAGGAAGAGCTCCGCGGCATTCGCACCGGACGGGCGTCGGCCGGCCTGGTCGATCACATCAAGGTCGACTACTACGACTCCCCTACTGACCTGCGTCAGCTGGCCACGATCTCCACGCCCGACCCCACACTGATCGTTATCAAGCCCTTCGATCCATCGGGCATCAAGGATATCGAAAAGGCCATCTTCGCCAGCGACATCGGCATTACCCCCAGCGTCGACGGCAAGGTCATCCGCCTGGCCGTACCGCCTCTCTCGGGCGAGCGGCGCACGCAGATCGCCGGGCAGATCAAGAAGATGGCCGAGCAAACCCGCGTGGTCGTCCGCAACGCCCGCCGCGACGGCAACAAGGAAGCTGACGTCGAACAGAAAGCCGGCGAACTGACCGAAGACGACGCCAAACGCGGCAAGCACGACATCCAGGAACTGACGGACAAGTACGAGAAGGCCGTCACCGAAATGATCGACGCCAAGACCAAAGAGATCGAAGAGATGTAACTCCCGGGCGGCCGCCGGGCAAACGCCCTCTCGCCAAAGTCGCCTCCGTCCGATAGAATCCACAAACCCCCGCGGGGGAGTAGCTCAATTGGTAGAGCAACGCCCTTTTAAGGCGTAGGTTCTGGGTTCGAGTCCCAGCTCCCTCAGTACGAAAAGAAGAAGGACGCCACGACGGCGTCCTTCTTCATTGGAAGCGAATGGGGATGGTTGGGCGGCTACGCGCGCTTGCGTCGCAGCCACAGGCACCCGCCGACGGCCAGGAGCGACAGCGTGGTCGGCTCGGGCACGCCGGTGGTCGAGGGGCTCGGCAGGCCCATCGCAATGGCGAATCGGCCGCCACCGAGGGTAAAGCCGAACAGCTCCTGCGGCTCGTGTGTGGCCGAAAAGGCTAGGCCTTCACTGGCCTCGCCGGCATCCAGCCCGGCAAAGGTCCACTCAGCCTTGGTCGTGCCCACTAGTGCAGCACCGGCAACGGGTTCGCCGCCGGCCAGAGAGAACGAGCCGATCGTGTTGGCCGGCCCGGCCAGGGACAGCGCGAAGCTCGTCACGGCATCTGACCCGGTGCTGAAGACCTGATAGGCGTAGGTAAGCTGTCCGGGCGCGGGTGTGTAGCCCGAGCCGCCAAAAGGAAACTCCCCGGGACCGAAGACGGCCCATTCGATCGTGCCGGCCACGCCGGCGCCGTTGGTGAACGGGGTCGAACCGGACCACGTCTTGCCACCGTCGAAGAACGCGCCCGGATGGCCATCCAGAACGCCGGCCGATGCGGCCGAGGTAGCCGAGAGAATCGTCAGCAGTGTAGTCGCGGCAATGAGTCGCTTGAACGTCATCAAAGAATCCTTTCATAGACAGGCCGAGCAGACCTGCCCTTTCTGCAACCACACTGAATTCGGATCGGAGGTGGTTAAATCTGAAGTGATATCTTCTTTCGGACCTTCAACTCCTTGGGAGGCCCGGAGATGCGGTGCGGCCAGGGAACGAAATCCCCTAAGTAGTTTTCCCCAGTTCGCCCCTTGCGTTGGCCGATATATCTCGTAAGATACGCAGCCCCAACTAGCCGCGACCCTTGCGGCTGGGCGCCTTAATCGGCCCCATCGTCTAGTGGCCTAGGACACCGGGTTTTCATCCCGGCAACCGGAGTTCGAGTCTCCGTGGGGTCAGTGCAACAGGCCAGGCGACCTTCCGGTCGCCTGGCCTGTCCTATTTGAGAATGCGGATTTCCGGTTTCGGGTCCAGCGTGTCCGGCCCGTTCCCCTACCCCACCGCCGCTTCCCAACTCGGCAGGAAACTTACCAGGGTCAGAATTACGAAGGCCAGGGGGAAGGCGATGCGGCTCCAGCGATCGATTCGGCGGGCGAGTTCTCTTCGCTTGGTCTTGGCCAGGGACGACGTCACCACCACCTCCACCAGCGTCAGGAACACCAGCACCGTGCTGCCGAGGATGAAGTAATCCATTCGAGTCATGTACGGCAGACGCGGCACGAGGCTATCCAGCAGGAACCGGTAGGCGATCAGCGTCAGCATGGAGGTGGTGGCCACGGCGATCTGCGTGCCGGCCAGCGTCGGATCGATCCAGAAGGCCGTCCACGCCATCATCACAATCAGTACCAACGGCAGGAGCACCTTCCAGACGTAATACCCCACCTGCCGCTGGGCGTGGAACTCCATCGCGTAGCCGGCGGTGTCGGCCGCATACCTGCCGATCAACGCCCGCTCACCGGCGAAGAACTTCATGATCCGCCAGTCCGGCAGCGACAGCCGCGCTGCGATGCCCGCCGCGCCGGGCATTCCCGATGCGACCACGTCGGGATCGGGCGCAAACTCAATCTCAGCGGACCCATTTCCAGGGCTGATCAGATGGAGCACAAAGGCGTGTTCGTCGAACGGGAACTCTTCCAAATCCAACGGCTGTGAGAACGGCCCCACGTACCGCTGGCGGTATTCGGCCGTACCATCCTGCTCCACACGAACTACCATCGGCAACGACGGTCTCAGAATGCCCGCCTGATTGAGGAACATGGTCTTGGGGTGCCAGACCTCCGCCAAGGGCAGGCGGCGTCGGCCGCTATCGTCGTGGGCCAGGCGAGGGTCTTTCCAGCGAAGGCGCACGTAGACGCTGGCGTCGAACGTCTGGGCCACACCGTCAATCCCGCCGATGTCGATGACGAACATGCTGACCCACACCACCGTGGGCCCGGCCTCGGATTCTGGGCGCGTCAGCAGGTCCAGTTGTGCGGGGGAATCCTGTCCATAGGTCATCGCAGAGAACGCCAGAAGCAATGCCGCCAACCACATAGGCCACATTCGCCGTCGCATAGGCCACCTCGTCCCCTGCAGCCGATCGCAAGCTGCAGTCGCTTGAGTTCGATGTGCTGAACCGATTCTAGTGTCCCGGCCCGACGGGCTCAAGGGATGCTTCGGCGAGTGTGGACTCCCAGGGGCGGCAATGATAGACTCTCCCGGCTTACCACGAAGCCGCAACCACAGAGGACACCCCGATGTTGAACGACCCCTACGGGAAGATGATTAGTTCGCTCGCAATCGAAAACGACAAGCGTATCTGCCTGCTCGTCATGGACGGCGTGGGCGATTGCGACAACGACGGCAAGGGCACGGCCTTGCAGCTGGCCAAGACGCCCAACCTGGACAAACTGGCCGAAACCAGCGCGTTGGGGCTATCCATGCCGGTCGACGTGGGCGTGACCCCCGGTTCCGGGCCTGGCCACCTGGGGCTGTTCGGCTATGATCCCACCGTCTATCAGGTCGGCCGCGGCATCTTGAGCGCGCTGGGCATTGAGTTTGCGGTCACCCCGCGCGACGTGGCGGCGCGGTTGAACTTTTGCACCATCGACGCCGACGGCAACGTGACCGACCGCCGGGCCGGCCGCATCGGCGATGACGTCAACAAACGCATCCTAGACCTGCTGCGTGAGAAGCTCACCCCGCCGGCCGGCGTGGAAGTGTTCCTGGAAACCGTGGCTGAACACCGAGCCCTGCTGGTTCTGCGGGGCGATGACCTGGACGACCGGATTGGCGAAACCGATCCGCAGGTCGTCGGCAAGCCCCCCCTGTCCCCCACGCGGGATGAGTTCGCTTCCAGCAAGACCGCCAAGATGGTCGAAGACCTGATTGGTCAAGTCCGGCAGATCCTGGCCGACGAGCCGCAGGCGAACATGATCCTGGCCCGCGGGTTCGCGAAGTTCCCGGATTGGCCCACCTTCGCCGAGCGGTTCAAGCTGACCCCCGCGGCGGTGGCGGGCTATCCCATGTATCGCGGCGTGGCCCGCCTGGTGGGCATGGACGTGGTCTCCCAGCCGACCAGCGCCAATGACATCTGCTCGGAGACCGCCAAGGCCCTAAACAATCACACCTTCGTCTTCAGCCATTTCAAATACACCGACAAGACCGGCGAAGACGGCGACCTGGCCGCCAAGATCGAACGGATCGAGGAAATGGACGACGCCCTGCCCACGCTACTGGAGGCCAAGCCGGACGTCCTGCTGATCTCGGGCGACCACTCCACCCCGCCCAGCCTCAAGGGGCATAGTTGGCATCCCGTGCCGGTCCTGATGGCGGCCCCGCACTTGCGAGGGGGCGACGGCGCTCCGTTCGACGAAGTCCACTGCCGAGCGGGCCAGATCGGAACCATCTTCGCCAAACAACTGATCCCCCTGGCGATGGCCCACGCGGGGAAGTTGGAGAAGTTTGGGGCGTAGGCCAAATGCGGATTGCGGAGTTCGGAATGCGGAATAGGCCCGCCTAGCCGAATGCTCTTCACGCAGAACTGTCAGAAACGTAAGAACGCGGCATCCCAGGTTGGGTCGCCGCGTTCTCTCTATTCCGCGATCCGCAACTAGAACAGCTTCGCCACAGTCGGCAGCCCGCCCGCTAGCGGCGTGGCATACTTGACGAAGGCGCCGGTGATGCCGTTCTCGTTCTTGTTGATGAAGTTGCGGGGCAGGTGCTTGGTGACGCGGGCGACGTTCTCCAGCTTGGCCCGAACGTAGTCGACCTTGTAGCTGGGGCCTTTGAGTCGCTTGATGGCCACCGAGCCGTCCTGGTCGCCGGCCATGGCGAACTCGACCGCTTTGCGCCCGACCATGCGGGCCTCAACCTGGTCGACGGGCGAGGCATACCCGGCGAAACTCCGCTGCAAGTAGCCGAAGGTATCGGCCCGAACGCGGGCCCGCTTGTACTTGGTGCTCAGCTCGCCCTTGAGGAAGTCGGACAGGAAGTCGCCCAACGCGCCCGAGCCCGATAGCTGCACGTTGCCGTGGCTGTCGCGTTCGACGCGGTGGCCGAGCTTCTGGGCCAGGGCGACCGTCATGGGCTGACCGGCCTCATCGACGATGCCTTCGGAAACGGCGATCTGGCAACGCCCGAGCTTGGCGTAGGTGCGTTTGACGTCGTCCAGGAAGCGATTGAGGCGGAACGGCACTTCCGGCACGTAGACCAAGTGCGGGCCGTCTTGGCTGTCTTGGCGACCCAAGACCGACGCGGCCGTCAGCCACCCGGCGTTGCGACCCATGATGACGTTGATCTTCACGCCCGGGAGGGAAGCACTGTCGCGGTCGTCGCCCATGAAAGCCGATGCCACAAACCGAGCGGCGCTGCCGTAACCGGGGCAGTGATCGGTGACGCGCAGGTCATTGTCGATCGTCTTGGGGATATGGAACGTCCGCAGCTCGTAGCCGCTGTCGGTGGCCATTTCGTTGACGATGCGGGCGGTGTCGGCCGAATCGTTGCCGCCGATATAGAAGAAGTACCGCACGTCGTGCTTGGCGAAGGTCTTGAAGATCTTCTCGCAGTAGGCTTCGTCGGGCTTGTCGCGGCTGGAACCCAGGGCCGCGGCGGGCGTCTGGGCGAGCGCTTCCAGCTTCGATTTGCTCAGGCCCTTCAGGGGCATAACCTTCTCATCGACGATACCGCGCACGCCGTGAACGGCGCCCCACAGCTTGCCCACTTCCTTGAAGGCGCTGATCGATTCGATCACGCCGACCAGCGATTGGTTGATCACCGCGGTCGGACCGCCGGATTGGCCGATAACGGCATTACCTTTGATTACATTGCTCTTCGCCATGGTGGCCTCTCAGCGTGGGGACTTACCTAGGAGTTCAGCATTTCACGCTCGATGAACGTGGTGTCCCATTTGCCTTGGATGAAATTCTGGTGGCTCAGCACGCGCCGGCAGAGCGGAATGGTGGTCTTGATCGGATGGATCACGAACTCATCCAACGCCCGCTTGGCGGTGTCGATGGCCTCCTCGCGCGTGGGCCGATGGACGATCAGCTTGCCGATGAGGCTGTCGTAGGTCGGGGGAATCTCGTAGCCCTGGTAGACGTGGGAATCCCACCGCACACCGGCGCCGCCGGGGGCCACAAACGCCGCCACGCGACCCGGGCACGGCCGGAAGCCCGCGTCGGGGTCTTCGGCGTTGATGCGACACTCGATGCTACAGCCGGACTGGACCAGATCGTCCTGGGTGAACGAAAGTTTCTCGCCGGCGGCCACGCGAATCTGCCACTTGACCAGGTCCACGCCGGTGACCATTTCGGTAATCGGGTGCTCGACCTGGATGCGGGTGTTGACCTCCAGGAAATGGAACTTGTTGTTCTGGTCGAGCATGAACTCGACCGTGCCGGCCCCGTGGTAGTCGGCCAGCTTGGTCAGCCGGGCCGCGGAGGTGCACACTTCCTGGCGGAGCTCTTCGGACAGCCCCGGAGCGGGCGTCTCTTCGATGACCTTCTGGCGGCGCCGCTGCACGGAACATTCGCGCTCGAACAGATGCACCACGTTCCCGTGGCTGTCACCGAGCACCTGCACTTCGATGTGCCGGAAGTTCTCGATGCACTTTTCCATGTACAGGCGCCCGTCGCCGAAGGCGACTTCCGCCTCGGTCTGGGCCTGCTTGAAGACGATCTTGAGCGTCGCTTCGTTGTGGGCGAAGCGAATGCCGCGCCCCCCACCGCCCGCCGACGCCTTGATGGCGACAGGGTAGCCGATTTGATCGGCGACGCGGACGGCCTCGTCGAGTTCGGCCACGGGCCCGTCGCTGCCGGGGCTCATGGGCACGCCGGCCTCTCCGGCCAGCTTCTTGGCCGCGATCTTGTCGCCCAACAGCCGCATGGACGCCACGCTCGGGCCGATGAATTCGATCTTGCAGTCGTGACAAATCTCAGCGAAATGGGCATTCTCAGCCAGGAAGCCGTACCCGGGGTGAATCGCGTCGACATCGGCGATTTCCGCCGCGGCGATGATGCGGGGGATGTTCAGGTAGCTGTCGGCCGACGGGCCCGGCCCGATGCAGATGCGTTCATCGGCCAGGTGGAGGTAGCTGGCGTTGCGATCGGCCTCGCTGTAGATGGCGACGGTCTCGATGCCGAGCTCTTTGCAGGCCCGAATGATCCGTAGGGCGACCTCACCACGATTGGCTATCAGGATACGTGAGAACATGGTGGCCTCAGGGGTCTCTAGGCGGGCTTGACGCGGAACAACACCTGCCCGTATTCGACGGGCTGGGCATTCTTGACGCAGATCTCGACGACGGTGCCGGCACACTCGGCCTTGATCTCGTTCATGACCTTCATGGCCTCAACGATGCAGATCACGGTATCGTCGTTGACGCGGGCGTCCGGGACGATGAAGGAGTCGCTGTCGGGGCTGGGTGCCGCGTAGAACGTGCCGACCATGGGGCTAACGATCTCGATGAGATCATCGGCGGGAGCGGGCGCGTCGGGCTCGCCGGCCATTTCAGCGGCCAGGGCCGGCGACGTCGGCGTGGCCCCCGGGCCCGGAGCCGACACCGGCGCCCCAACGGACATCACGGGCGCCCCGGCCGGGCCGCGACGAAGGAGAATCTTCTTGTCGCCATCGTCGTAGTTGACCTCGGTAATATCGTGGGAGACCATCAGGTCGATCAATTCGCGAACGTCGCCGATCGTCTGACTGCCGGGGCCCTTGGCGGCCTTTGGCGCCTTGGCTTTGGCCTTGGGGGTCGCCTTGGCGGTCTTCCGTTTGGGGGTCTTCTTCGCGGCTTTCTTGGCCATGATGGGTCCTTATTATCTGAGCTTCATCTGCCGGATATCCGTCGGCAGATGACTGAGCTTCCGGCTTCCGTTGGTTGTTACGACCACGTCGTCTTCCAGTCGCACGCCGCCGACGCCCGGCAGGTAGATGCCCGGCTCGACCGTCACGACCATTCCCGCCCGCAATCGCTCCACGTTGGCGCCCGTCAGGGGCGGCCCTTCGTGGACCTGGCGTCCCAGCCCGTGGCCAACGCTGTGAACAAATTGCTCCCGGTAGCCGGCGTCGGCAATGACGTCGCGGGCGGCGGTGTCGACCTTGCCCGCCGCAACCCGAGGCCGCACCGCCTTGAACGCGGCGGCCTGGGCGCGGTGCACAACTTCATAGACCTGCGCCAGTTGGGGCGAGATTCTACCGGTCAGGAGCACCCGGGTCAAGTCGCTGCAGTAGCCGTCTACCTTCGCGCCCCAGTCAATCAGCACGATCTGGTCGGGGCGGATCTTCCGACCGGTGGGCCGATAGTGCGGCTGCGACGAACCGGCCCCCGAGGCCACGATGGTATCAAAGGCCGGCCCTTCGGCGCCGGCCTGGCGCATCAGGTAATCGAGCTCGCCCGCCACGGCCCGTTCGGTACGGCCCACGAAGCCTTTTCGCCCCCGCTTCATCAGGGCCATCAGCGCCGTTTCGGCCGCGTTGACGGCCCGGGCCATCACCCGAAGCTCCCGGTCGGACTTGACCAGGCGAAGCTCAGCCACAACGTCCTCGGTCGCCTGGAGGCGCCTGGGGCCCACCGCATCCTGCAGCCGCAACCACGCCGACAAGGTGACATGATCACTGCAGGCGCCGAGGCGCTTGAACGCTTTCTCGCGACGCAGCGGCGCCAGCAACTTCAGAGAGCTCCCGACACGGACGTCAATGCCGGGACAGTGCTTGGCGGCTTGCTCGGCGTGGATGGCGTCGGTGATCAGAACCGCCCAGCCCCTGCCGACAACCAGGGCGCCGGTCTCGCCGGCAAACGGGCACAGATAGCCCACCTCGTTGGGGCGGGTGGCCAAGAATGCATCGACCCCCTCCTGGGCGAGCAAACGGACCAAGGCGCGACGCCGGCTGGCGTACTCATCGAGGGGCCGTCTGGTTGCCGTCCGTGCCATCGGGGAATCCTTCCTAATCTACTGGGACATTCTCCGGAGAAATCCGACAAAAGCAAGGCAATGGGAGGCGTTGGAGTCGCTATTGTGTTATTAGGTACACTATCAATGCACCAATAGCATGGAGATGCAACCGTGAGTCAATCTCTAGTCGACATCAATGTAGATCCGGCCTTGCAAGCCAAACTTGCTGTCTGCGCCGACGTGCTCACCCGTTACAGCGGCGTGGCGGTGGCGGCATCGGGCGGGGTCGACAGCACGCTGGTGCTGGCCCTGGCGGTGCGGACCTTGGGCGCCGAGAACGTTCTGGCGGTCACCGCCCGGGGGCCGCTCTATCCGCCCGAAGAACCCCTCGATGCTGCCGAAATTGCCGAGCAGCTTGGGGTGAGACACCTGTTCGTGGAGGCCGACCCCTTGGGCGTTCCGGGCGTGGGCGACAACCCGCCCGACCGGTGCTATCACTGCAAGACGTTGGTCTTCGGGGGCATCAAGGAGGTCGCGGCCACCCACGGTCTGGAGGCGGTCGTCAGCGGCGACAACGCCGAGGACCCGTCCGACTATCGCCCGGGCCTGCAGGCGGTCCGCGAGCTAGGCGTGGTGGCCCCCCTGCTGGAAGCGGGTATGGCCAAGGTTGACATCCGAGCGGTCTCGGCGGCGTTGGGGCTGCCGACAGCCCAAAAGCCCTCGGCGGCGTGCCTGGCCAGCCGTGTTCCTTACGGACAGACCCTCACGGCCGAACGGTTGGGGCGAATCGCCCAGGCCGAGCGCGTGTTGCGCGAGATGGGGTTCGGACAGTGTCGCTTACGAGATCACGAGCCCTTGGCGCGAATTGAGGTGACCGCCGACGATCTTCCCCGAGCGTTCGAACTGCGAACCGAACTGGTCGCCGCCCTCAAGCCGCTGGGCTATACCTACGTGACGCTCGACCTGCAGGGCTTCCGCACCGGCGCCATGAACGAAACGCTGGGGAGCGACTCCTAGCGGCCGCCCGTGCCGTAGATGTCCTTGAGCATCCGGACCTCGATGATTTGCGTGCCGTCCATCACGAACAGCATGGCCGGGTTCGAGAAGCTCATGGGGTTGTCGGCGGACTCATAGGTCAGCACGGCGTCGCGGATTGGCTCGCCTTCCATGAAACCCCACGCCTGCACCGTGCCGGTGGTCTTGGCATACCGCATCCGCTCAGCCAGCACCTGCACCGTGCCCTTGCCCAACTCGTCGGTCAGGTTGACCTGATGGTTGGCCGTCAGTAGCTCCAGAGGACCAATGCGTGGCCCGACCTCGTATTTGCCGGAAGGCTTGTCCGGATCGGCCGGCTCGGCTGCCTCGGCTTCCGTGGCCTCGCCGAACTGGGCTGTCAGCGCCTGACAGTGCAGCGTGGTGTGTCGGCCGTCATCGAGCCGGCCCCAGCTGGGAACGCGGAGGTCCTTGATGACTTCCCGCAGCACCTTGTTGCCGCTGCGGTGAACCATCTGCACGTCACCGTTGAGCTGGACGGTTCGCCCTTCCTGATCCAGCTTCATGCGCTTGGACCACTGGAAAACCGACTGACTGGGCCTTTGTCCGGCGGCCATACCTTCGGTGTCTTCGGTGCTTTCGGTGCCAGCGTCATCCTCTCGCTCGGCCTCGGGGGGGCGGTAGTCTTCCACCACCAGCGTGCCCGATCGGGCCATGGTCATCTCTTGGGTGTGAGCGTCGTACATGAGCTGTTCGCCGGTCAGTTGCATCCGGCGAAGAAGGCGGTTGGCGGGGTCTTCCTCGCGACTGTTCACCGCCACGCCGCCGTGGGCCATAATCATCGCCAGGCGCCGGTTGCCGTACCGCTCCAAGTCCATCCCCATCCGGCGCCGGCGGTCCACCTCATCGGGGGTGGGCGGCTCGTCTTCGACCTCGGCCGACTCATCCCGCTCGAACAGCAGCCTCATCTGTTCGCACTGCATAGACTCCAAGTCGCTGTTCAGTCGGACCTGCCCGGTGAAGGTGACGGCGTTGGTCTGGCTTTGGTATTCCATGCCGTCGGCCCAGGTGATGCGGACCGGGCGTGGCTGCTCCAATTCGTTGCCGTTGAAGTCTTCATTGATGTCGAACCGCATGTGGCCCTTGCCGCGAACGATGGCGGACTGGCGGTCCTGGTCCAACTGAATCTGGTCGCCGGCCAGGAGATTGTTGTTGTGGAGAATCGTCGCCTCTCCGGTTTCGCCGTGCAGGACAGCCATCTTCTCCAGCAAATCGCTTTCCATGCGGTCGGCCGTCGCTTCAATGGTCTGGCCGTCGCGCTCGTCACGAATGTGCACGTTGTCTTCGGCGGTTACAATGGCCGGGCGAAGGCGCTTCTCGACGTTCCCGTCGGCGTCCAACTCATCGACACTATCGAAGAACACGGTAACCTTGCCGGCCTCGATGTTGCTACCGGCCTCACGACCGGACACATTGCCCTTCGCCACGGCGACCTCGGGAACGATTTTGCCGCTGGGATCGGTCATCATCCAGACGCGCAACACGTCGCACTGGACGAAATCGCCCGGTAAGCCGTCGGCCGGTTGCGTCGCCGGCTGCGTCTGGGGCTCGTCCGAGGGGCCCTGGGAGAGGATCACGTTCTCGTAGAAGACGGCGTCCTTGATGAACTGCTGCGTTTCGGTGGTCCCGTCGGGATTGGTGGTCTCGAACTCGCCGAAGTTGGCCTCCATCGTGCCGTCCCATTCGATGCTGCCGGCCTGGCCCACACCGGCCAGGGGATCGTCACTGTCGGAATCGGCCGTGGCGTCGGCCAGTTCCTCGCCGGTCGGCGCCTGACTGATTCGGCCGGGCCCGTCGAGGTAGATCTTGCCTTCGGGGATGTCGAACCGAATCCGCGGGCTAACCACCTCCTGCTCGCCGCCGACCAGCAGGCGCGTGGGACCGTCGGCCGAGCCGATCAGCTTGCCCTTCCTCTGAGGATGGCGGAACTCCAGTTCGCGGCAGGTGATCTCCGCTTCCTGGGCGACCAAATGGATATCGTTGCCCTTGGCGGCGATGGTGTAGCGCCGGTTCGACGGCTTGGGGGTGTGTTCGATAGGTCGGACCACCAAGGGGCCCCGCCAAGTAATGGTCACGGGGTCGCTGGGCCCGCGATCGGCCTTGGGCTTCCGATCGGCCCGGGGACGCCGCTCAGGCTTGGGGGTGTCGGCTGCGGGGCCCGGTGATTCGGTGGACGTCTCGTCCGGATCGTCGCCGGGCTCGAGGGGTATCACCTCCGGCGAGCCGTCCACTTCCGTGCGGAACCGGCCGCCCAGCGACTCCTGGGCCCCTTGGCTGAGTTCAAATCGAATGGTCAGCTCGTCGGCCCCGCGCATCTGCCGTTGGTCGGCATCGACGTGGACCTGATCCTCGAACCGGGCCAGGTAGACGTTCATAACGGGCTCGGCGGCCTCGGCCAGATCGTCCGGCTGCGTCGTCGGCGCCTCGGCAACGGTGGGTTCCGGCTCGGCCGGGGCGGTCGTGGGCGGTGTTTCGGCAGCTAGGTCCGGTTGGGCCGGCGAGATCTTTGGCGGCCGTTCGCCCGCGACGGACTCGGGGGTCTCCTCGGGCTCATCGCTACCGGGCATGGACAGAAGGTTGACGTCCTCGGGCACGTTGTAGACGCTGATCTGCTGGCCGTGGGCGATTCGAAGTTCGCGCAGCTCCATGGGCTTCTCGTGCCACTCCAGGGTAAGCCCACGTCCGACAATATCGGCATCGGGCGACCACAGGAACACGCGGCTGGCGGTGTGGATGCGCGGCGGATCGCTGCTAAAGGCCAAGTCGTCGGCCTGGATGCGAATCATTTCGGTCGAGTCCAACTCCAATTGCTCAAAGACCTCGGCGGGATCTCGCTCGGGGTCCATATCCGCAAAGGTCGGTCGATCCGACGAGGTCGACGGGTCGAAGTACGCCCGGACATTGCCGATCAGGCGCCCGCCGCGAACGCTGATGCCGCCGGCGACTTCCTCGGCCTCGACGATCCCCCGGTCGGCGGCAACGTAGATGCGCGAGCCGTCCTCAAACCGCTTCTCAAAGCACGGGGTGATCAGCTCGTAGGTGCCGTCGTCGAGCTTGTCCCACCGACGGGCGAAGTAGACGTCCTGAATCCGCCCCTGCTCATCTCGCGAGCCGAAGTTGAGCACTTCGCCGTATTTGATTTCGGCCTTCTGCTCCAACGGGGAGCTGTGGTGAGGCTGGTCTTCCAGCGTGATTTCCTCGTCGGATTCGGAGGGCCTTATCTCCGACATATCCCGGTCACTCAGTTGGCTGATGGCTAGGAACACCAGGAAGATCGCCAGGAAGCTGCCGATTAGGATGAGCAGTCGTCGTCTCATGATGGCACGTCATCCTTCACATAGCGGGCCATGATCTGCGACCATAGGCCGGCGCCCTTGAGTATGGTTTCGACGGCCTCGCGGACACAGCCGGCGCCGCCGGGCTTTTCGGTAATCAGTTGGGCCGCTTCGAGCACGTCGCCCGCAGCGTCGGCCGGGGCAATCGACAGGCCGCAATGACGCAACAGCGGCAGGTCGGTCACATCGTCGCCCATCACCGCTACGCGTTCCGGGGCCACGCCCAGTTCGGACAGCACCTCGCGGTAGACGGGCAACTTCTGCTTGGCGTTAAGGCGGACGATGTCCACGTCCAGCTCGCGGGCCCGCTTTTCCACAGCCGGTGAACTACGCCCGGTAATGATGGCCAGTTTTCGGCCCGTGTTCCGCCAGTGGCGCATGGCCCAGCCGTCACGGACGTGGAAGACCTTCATCTCCGTGCCGTCGGGGGCCAGGTGTATTCGCCCGTCGGTCAGAACACCGTCGACGTCCAAGACGAGCAGTTCGATCGCGTTGTAGTCAACTTCCGCCATTGCTTACGGTCTTAATGCCCAGCAGGTCCTGCACGTCAATGATGCCGACGGGCCGATCATCGTCGTCGACCACCGGCAGTTCGTCGATTCGGTTCTCGTTTAGGATCGCCAAGGCGTCGGCGGCCAGCGCGTCCTGGTGGATTCGCTTGGGCTTCCGGATCATCAGTTCACTGACGGGTAGCTCGAACAGATCGCCCTCGGACCCGCCCCGCTCGACCAGGGACCGGCGAATGTCGGCGTCAGTGAGAATGCCGCTGAGGCGGCCGTCGTCGTCGACAAGCACCATGGCCCCGGCGCGTCGGCCGGCCCGATCGGCCTCGATGAGGGCCTCGCGAAGCGGGAGACGCTCACTGACCAACTGGAGTCGCTCGCCCGGACGGAAGGCCATCACGTCGGATTGGAGTCGTTCGCCCGGACGGAAGGTCATCACTTCCGAGACCTTCAACACGCGCATGCCCAACGCCCCGGCTGGGTGGAAGGCCGCGAAATCCTCGGGGTTGAAGTCTCGCATCCTCATCACCGTCAGAGCCACCGCGTCTCCCAGGGCCAGCATGCAGGAGGTGCTCACCGTCGGCGCCAACCCGTGCGGACAGGCCTCTTCGACCTGGCCGTAGGTAATGGCCACGTCGGCATGGCAAGATAACGTCGAGTCCGGCGAGGACGTGATTGCGATTAGCTGCGCGCCGCGGGCCCGGACGTGGTCCAGCAGGCGGATAATCTCCTCGGTCTGCCCGCTGTGGGATAGCGCCACCACCACGTCCCCACGGGCCAGACGCCCCAGGTCGCCGTGCAGGGCCTCCACCGGATGCAGGAAGATGCTGGGCGTACCGGTCGAGGCCAGCGTGGCCGATATTTTCTGGGCGACTAGGCCGGCCTTGCCGATGCCGGTCAGAACCACCTTGCCCTCGCAGCGGAAGATCATCTCCGCAGCCTGGGCAAACGCGCCGTCCAGCCGCTCGGTCAGGGAGGCGATGGCCTGGGCCTCGGCCCGAAGGACGCCCCGGGCCAGATCGAGATTGATATCTGTGCTCATATGGCGTGATGTGGGTGGATTCGTGGGTCCTGAGTAGCCCGCCCCGCCGTACGGACGATCCGTTGATTGCCGATCCGGCATTATGCTTGTCCGGCCCGCGCCGGTCAAGTAAAACGCCCCACAGACCGATGGACTGGATACTTGAGAATCCGAAGCTGGCCCTGGCCATGGCGCCGGGGTTGCTGTTCAGCCTGACCATTCACGAGTTCGCGCATGCGCGGACGGCGCTGGCCTTTGGCGACCCCACCGCCAAGTACATGGGGCGTGTCACCCTTAACCCCCTTCGCCACCTGGACCCCCTCGGCACGATCATGATCTTCCTCATCGGCTTTGGCTGGGCCAAGCCCGTGCCCGTCAACCGCGCCAACCTGCACCCTCCCGGATTCGGCGACATCATGGTCTCCCTGGCGGGCCCCGGCAGCAACCTGCTGTTCGCGACGTTGCTGGCGTCAGTCTATCGTATCCTGCTGGTCAAGAACGCGCCGGCCATCAACGAGGGAATGGCCCTGCTGACCGACGCCGTTCAGATGACCATGGTCATCAACATCTTCCTGGCCATCTTCAACCTGATCCCGCTGTTCCCGTTGGACGGCCACCACGTGGTGCGCGAGTTATTGCCCTTTCATCAACGGCACGGGTTCATGGTCTGGCAGCTTCAGTTCGGCCGATATATCCTGCTCGGTCTCCTGTTCATTCCGAGGCTGTTGCAGGCGCCCGGGCCGATCAGCATCGTCTTTGGCGCGGTGATCACCCCCTTGCTTCAATGGCTCCACCGCCCCATTGGGGCGTGAGGTCGCTCCGGCGGGAACCTCCGGCCTGGCTGGGCGTCCAAAGAGACGTTGCGGATGTTCCCAGCTTGGCGCTTTTGGACAACGACGCGCAGGATTAGAATGAGACCCACAATGTTGACCCGTGCGAACAGGCAAGCCGTCCGTGTTCTCCCTGTGGCCCGTGTGATGGGGATTGCTCTTGTCCTTTGGTTGGTGGCCCCCGCAGTTGCCGCCGACGAAGCCCCGGGCGCCGACGAGAGCGTCACGGTCGAGATCATTACCCCCGCCGAGCCGGCCCAGGAACAGGTCGATCGCATTCTCACCTTCAGCAAGGCCGACCGCGACGCGCTGGAGGTCGCCCTGAGTCGCCGGGCCGAGCAGGTGGGGTCGGCCTTCTACATGCTGCTGGCCAAGGCCGACCAACTGCCCCCCCTGACGGCCGAGGACTTCGACTCTCTGCCCCGCCCCACCTACGCTCGCCTGCTCGATAACCCCGAAAAGTTCGCCGGCCAGGCCATCCGCCTTCGAGTCCACGTCAATGTCGTGCAGGAGTTGGTCGCCGGCGAGCCGGGCCAACTCGGAGCCACCCCCGCTTGGCCCCAGGGCAGCCGCGTCTGGCGGATCGATGGTTTTCACGACAGCGGCGAATACCCCGGCACGCAGCCGATGCGCGTGTTCTCGGTGGTTGATCCTCGCCCCTTTCTGCGCAGGCCCCGCCAGGTCATCAAGGACGAGAGCATCTACGATGGCCCGCCTCCGGTGGTCGAGATGGTCGGCGTGTTCTATAAGGTCTGGGAAGGCGAAGACCGCCAGACCGAACAGCGCACCAAGGGGTTGGCCCAGGAAGGGGCGATTCCCCTTCAGCGCAACCTGCGCCCGTATCCCCTGGTAGTGGTCTGGCAGATCGGACAGTCGACCCGACCGGTCAGGTCGAGCGGATCGGCCATGTCGAAAGCGGGCATCGTGCTGATCATGGTGGTGCTCCTGGCGGCGGTGTTCTATCTGGCCCGTCGCTACGCCCGCCACGCCCGAGGCTTCATGGCCAAAGGCGGCGCGGCGCGCCCGTCGTGGACGCCGCGCGGCTATTCACCGCTGCGGGATGTCGACGAAGACGCCAGCGACGACGACGATGTCGACGATGCCATCGACCCGGCCCTCAAGGCCGCCGCCGAAGCCTACCGCCTTGAACACGAGCAGGAGAACCGGGATGCGTAAGACCGTCACGGTGGATCTGGGCGACCGCAGCTACGACGTCACCGTGGGGCCCGGCGTGCTGGGCGAACTGGCCCCCGCGCTGGAGGCCATGGGCCATGTCAGTAGCGTGGTGGTGATAACCGAAACAACCGTGAGCGAATTGCTGGGCCCGCGGGTCATGCATTTGGTCAAGGGCTGCGGCGCGCCGGCTGGCTACGCGGCGTTCCCAGCCGGTGAGGTCAACAAGACGCTGGGGACCTACCACGACCTGATGGACCAAGTGTTCGCGGTCACACCGCCGATCGACCGGAACACGGTGATCGTCGCCCTGGGTGGCGGCGTGCCGGGCGACGTGGCGGGCTTCGTCGCGGCGACAGCCCTTCGTGGCCTGCGATGGGTGCAATGCCCGACTACGCTGCTGGCGGGCGTCGACGCCTCCGTTGGCGGCAAGACCGCGGTGGATCATCCCGCCGGCAAGAACCTGATCGGCGCGTTCCATCAGCCGCGCGCGGTGGTGATTGACGTGGAAACGCTCGCCTCGCTGCCGGCGGAAGAAATGGGCAACGGCCTGGCCGAGTGCGTCAAGCACGGCGTAATCCGCGATACCAAACTGCTGGAGTTCATCGACGCCAGTTCACGCGACATCCTCGCCCGTCACGAGGGCGCCCTGACCGAACTGATCGCCCGGAACGTGGCGATCAAGGGGGCGGTAGTCTCCGCCGATGAGCGGGAGGCCGGCCAGCGAGCGCACCTGAACTTCGGCCACACGATCGGCCACGCCATCGAACTGTTCGCCGGCTACGACCAGATGCCGCACGGACAGGCGGTCTCCCTGGGCATGGTCGCGGCCTGCCATATGGCGGCCCGCCGAAAGATGATCCCCCAGGCCGACGCCGACGCCGTCAGCAACCTGCTGACTAAGCTGGGCCTGCCCACCCAACACGCCGATCTAATCGGCGGCGAACTGTGGTCCATCATGCAACGCGACAAGAAGACTCGAGGCGGGCAGGTGCGAATGGTCTTGCCCACCCGCCTGGGTGAGGTGACGATTGTCGATGACGTCACGGCCGAGGAAGTCGCCGACGCCGTCAGTGCCCTACGGGGCTGAAGGAGCTTGCGCTGAACGCATCTTCAAAGAGCCCGGTTGACCTGAGCGTCGACATCGCCGGCGTAAAGCTGGCCAACCCCCTGATGACCGCCAGCGGCACGTGCGGCTATGCCGATGAGTACGCCGACTTCGTCGATCTGCAGCGGCTCGGCGCGTTCGTCACCAAGAGCATCAGTCGCGACCCCCGGCAGGGCAATAACTACCAGCGTGTGGTGGAGACCCGCGCCGGAATGCTCAACGCAATCGGCCTGGCCAACGTGGGGTTGGAGGTCTTTCTAAGCGAGAAGGTCCCCCTGCTGGAAAAGCTGGGCCTGCCGGTGTTCGTCAACGTGGCCGGGACCACGGTGGAGGACTATGTGGCCGTCGCCGAGGCCCTGGAGAGCGTGGACGTCATTCGCGGGGTGGAACTCAACATCTCCTGCCCCAACGTCAAGGCCGGCGGCATCCAGTTCGGCACGGACCCCGGCCAGGCCGGCTTGATTACGAGCGAACTCCGCAAGGTGTGCCGCAAGAATATCCTGATCGTCAAGCTTTCGCCGAACGTGACGGACATCACCACCATCGCCGCCGCGGCCGTCGACGCCGGGGCCGACGCACTGAGCTTGATCAACACTTTCACCGCGATGGCCATCGATGTCGAGGCCCGTCGGCCCGTCCTGGCCAACGGAACCGGCGGGCTGTCCGGGCCGGCCATTCACCCGGTGGCCGTCTACATGGTACACCGCGTCTACACCCAGGTCGCCGGACCCGCCGGCGTGCCCATCATCGGCATGGGCGGCATTCAGTACGCCCAAGACGCGTTGGAGTTCCTGCTGGCCGGGGCGTCCGGGTTGGCGGTCGGCACGGCGCTGTTCGTGGACCCGGCCTGCATCGTGGGCATTCAAGACGGCATCGGCGACTACCTCCGCCGCCACGGGCACGGGCGCCTCACCGACATCATCGGCACGCTGGAGGTCTAGCGGGGCGGATTTCGCGCCGGGCAGGACGGAAGGTGTTCCACCGGCCCCGCCGACCCATATAATGCCCGTCAGGCTAAGCCAGCCTGCCCGGGGGGAACGAACGACTGCAAAGGACGGCGTCAATGAGAGTGTTCATGCTGGGTTGGGAGTTCCCGCCCTATATTAGCGGCGGCCTTGGAACCGCCTGCTACGGGATGACCAAGGCCCTGGACGAATTGGGCGTGGAAGTCTGCTTCGTACTGCCCATGCCCGTTCCGGTCGGCGCGTCCGGCCACGTGGACTTCCGCACTCCGGCAGACCTGACCGGCTTGACAGGCTCGGCCCCCACGCCGCCTGCCCCGCCGGCCGATCCCGCGAGCCGCCCGGCTGGGTCCGCCCCTGCCGACACCACCCAACTGTTTGAGCATGTGGAGATCCATCGCCTGCACGCGTTTCTGCAAGCCTACGGCGCCCCGACCAGTCAGGAAGAGATCCTTCGCGAGCTCCGCCGCCTCCAGGCCGAAGGAGAACTGCCCGACGACCTGAACGAAACGGACCTGACCACGCTAACCGAACAGGTCGTCACGGAGGGGGCCCCGCCGGCCGAGAAGAACGAATCCGCCGACTTCGACGGCAAGCCCATGTACGGCGGCGATCTGATGACCCAGATTCGGCGCTACGAGCGCCTGGCGGTGGCCCTGGCCAAGGGGGAGCAGTTCGACGTGATCCACGCTCACGACTGGATGACCTATCCGGCGGGCCTGGCGGTTTCGGCCGCGACGGGCAAGCCCCTGGTCGTCCACGTCCATAGCACCGAGTTCGACCGGGCCGGCGAGAACGTCAACCAGATGGTCTATGAGATCGAGCGGGCGGGCATGCACGGGGCCGACCGGGTCATCTGTGTGTCGCACCTGACCGCCACGATTTGCCGATCCCGTTACGACGTGGCGGCCGACCGCATCTCGGTGGTTTATAACGCCGTGGAACTGCCCGCTGCCAACGAACTACAGATGCACCCGATCACTCAGACCGAGAAGATCGTTCTGTTCCTGGGCCGCATCACCATGCAGAAGGGGCCGGAGTACTTCCTGCGAGCGGCCAAGAAGGTGGTCGAGAAGTTCCAGAACGTCCGGTTCGTTATCGCCGGCAGCGGCGACATGATCACCCAGTGCATCAAGGAAGTCGCCGACCTTCGCCTGGGCCGTTACGTGACGTTCACGGGCTTTCTCCGCGGCGGTGACGTCAGCCGGATCTTCTCTCTGGCCGATCTGTACGTCATGCCGAGCGTGTCCGAACCGTTCGGCATCGCCCCGCTCGAAGCCCTCAGCCACAACGTGCCGGCCATCATCTCCAAGCAGTCCGGTGTCTCGGAGGTCCTCCAAAACGTGCTGAAGGTCGACTTCTGGGACATCGACGAGATGGCCGACAAGATCCTGGCCGTTCTGCGTCACCCTCCCCTCCAGCGGGCGCTTCGCGAGAGCGGACAGATTGAAGTCCAGCAGATGTCCTGGCGCGATAGCGCCGAGGACCTCCAGGATATCTATGCCCAAATCGTTCGTGGCAACGGCGCCCCGCCGGCCTGACCCCTTGGGCCCTCTGGCGGCGGAAACTACCCGCCTTCGCGCAGAATTGCCTTGACCAAAGTGGGGTTTTGCAGCTTTATACCTCAGTAGACTTCACGCGCACGCTAGGATGGCGGCGCCGCAACACTTGCAGGGAGGCCGGGTCCAACCATGGCATCGGTGGTTTTCTACTTCCAAGTCCACCAACCGTTTCGGCTTCGCCGGTACACGGTCTTCGATACCGATCCCAACTACTTCGACGATCAGGCCAATCGCGACATCTGCCTGAAGGTGGCGGACAAGTGCTACCGCCCGGCCAACGCGGTGATGGAAGAGTTGGTCGCCCGTCACGAGGGGCGATTCCGCGTCAGTTACTCCATCACCGGCACGGCCATCGAGCAATTTCGGGCCTGGGCCCCGGACATCCTGGCGAGTTTCCAACGATTGGCGGAGTCCGGCTGCGTGGAATTCATCGCGGAGACGCGCTATCACAGCCTCGCGTTTCTTTACAACCGCGAGGAGTTTATCGCCCAAACGCAATCGCATTGCGACCTGATGGAAGATTTGTTCGGGCGGCGCCCCACCGTCTTTCGCAACACCGAACTAACGTACAACAACGACGTCGCCCAGGTCGTCGCGGAAATGGGGTTTGACGCCATCCTCACCGAAGGCGCCGACCACATTCTGGGCTATCGCAGCCCGAACTTCCTATACCGCCCCCCCAATTGCCCGCAGATGAAGATGCTGCTGAAGAACTACCGGCTCAGCGACGACATTGCCTTCCGATTCGGCAATCGCGCCTGGGCGGGTTGGCCCCTGTCCAGTGAGACCTTCGCCAAGTGGGTCGATCAGATCAACGGCAACGGGTTCGTGTGCAACCTGTTCATGGACTACGAAACCTTCGGTGAGCATCAATGGGCCGACACGGGCATCTTTGAGTTCCTTCAGTCTCTGCCCGATAGCATTCTGGCCGACGGAAAAAACGACTTCTTGACCGTCCGCGAGGCCGTCGACCGGCACGCCGCGGTCGCCGCCCTCGATATCCCCCCCAAGATCTCCAGGGCCGACACCCAACGGGACCAGTCGGCCAGGCTGGGCAATAGCATGCAGGCCAACGCCCTGCACGACGTCTACGCCCTGGCCGACGAAGTGCTCACCCGTGGGGATGAAGAGCTATTGGCCGATTGGCGACGGCTGCAGACGTCCGACCATTTCTACTACATGTGCACCAAATGGTTCGCCGACGGGGACGTGCACAAGTACTTCAACCCCTACGAGAGCCCCTACGACGCCTACATCAACTACATGAACATCCTGGACAATATCCACACGCGGGCCCAGACCCCGGTCAGCTAGACCGTCCGGGCCCGCCCGGCGATGGCGGCGTCAACCGTTTCGAACACGTCAAAGAGCTTGTCCAGCCGTGTCACGGCCAACGTTCGTTCCACCGATGCTTGCGGGGAGACCAGCCGAATAGACGCTTCCGACGAACGGCAGCGGATGTGGGCCAGCACCACCGCTCCCAACGCCGCCGAGCCCATAAAGCTCAGTCCGGACAGGTCCAGCACGATCATCGACGGCTTGGTCGCCACCAAGTCCAGCATGCGCCCGCGGAGCACGTCGGCCGCAGCGGCATCGGCAGCGCCGGTTAGACTCACCAGTGCCACGTCGCCCTGGTGTGATATTGTGACCCCCAGCGGTTCGTTCGGAACGTTCATCATCGTCGGTAGCCTCACTCGCGGCGCTTGAGCATCCGCACCCGGTTGCCCGGTTCCGTGTATTCGACCACATCCATAAAAGCCCGTATCAGCATGACGCCCCGCCCGCTGGGCTTCTCCAAGTTTTCATCACAAGTGGGGTCCGGAACGCAACAACAATCGAACCCGTCACCCTCGTCGGTAATAATGATCTCGACCTGCTCAGGGGTGATTTCGTATTCCAACTCGACCGTCTTGGAGGTGTCCATCTTGTTGCCGTGCTTGACAGCGTTAATCAGCCCTTCCTCCAACGCCAGGCGGATCGAGAAACTACACGAATCGTCGTACCCCTGCCGAGTCACTTCATCCATGACCTCTTGGCCGGCCTTTTGAACCGCATCCCACGTTGATGGTAGTGTCTGGCGCCGCACGTCCATGCCTCGCCCAGATCGTCGCGCCGGAAAGCCTAGCCCAGACTGGCCAGAGCCTCCGGACGGGACTCGCTGATGTCGAAGATCTCGCTCAATCGCGTAATGACGAAGATCTCTTCAATACTCGGTTGAATGCTGCACAGGCGGAGTTGGCCGCCCTTGTCACGAATGCGCTTGTGGAGAGTTATCAGCATCCCCAGCGCGCTGGACGACATGTGTCCGACGTTCTGGAAGTCCAGGACGATCCGAGGACTCTCAGCCGCCGAGACCAGGGCGTTCAGTTGGTCCCCGATCTCCATGATCGCCATTTCGTCGAGGATCTTCCGATCGACCAGTTCCACGACCGTGGCGCTGCCGTCCTGAGACACGTTAACTCGCGGGGTGGATTCCAGCATCAACCTGACTCCTTTCCAGCGGAGTGCGTCATGGTAGGACTCCGGTTGGGTCCTGTCAAGCGGGCGCGCCCGGTCAGTAGCTGGGCGACTTCCACTCGTCATCGTTGTCGTCATCATCGTCGTCGGCCTTCCACTTCTCCGACTCGTTGAGGTCGTCAACTTCGCGCTCGATGACCTTGAACATCTTCTCCTGCATCGGCGCCACACGTTGGTAAAAGTCCAACGTGGCCTGGTAGGCTTGGACCATCTGATTGGTCTTGAGAAAATGCCATTTGGCCAGGCATTCGGGCTCTTTGATGGTGGCGAACGGATCGCACGTTAGCATCACGTGCCCGCGCTCATCGCGATGGAAGAATTCGCAGTCTTGGCATTGAAGCATGGTCTGGCCCTCCCTTCGGGGGGTACCGCTGCGTCCATGATACCTCTTACCTCCGGCAGCAGCAACTGCCCCCGTTGCGGCCGCCCGAAGACAGGCCTATAATGCCTTCCCAATCTCGCAGTCGACAGGAGCCCCCCGTGGCCGTGAACATCCTTTGTATTGGCGACGTGGTCGGACAAGCCGGCCGAGGCATGCTGGCCGACCACCTCCCGGGCCTGATCGATCAGCACGAGATCCAGTTGGTCGTCTGCAACGCCGAGAACGCCGCCGGCGGCAGCGGCCTGACCCCCCAGATCTTCCGCAAGCTGTTGCACTACGGGGTGGACGTGGTCACCCTGGGCGACCACTGCTTCCGCAAGTCCGATATCCTGACCGTCATCGACGACACCCGTCTGCTCCGCCCGGCCAACATCTCCGCCAGCGCGCCGGGGAGAACCTGGACGGTCGTGCCCACCAAATCCGGCGAGCACCGTGTTGGCGTCGTCTGCGTGCTGGGACAGATGTACATGGGCAGTGCCGATTACCCCTGGGCCGCCGTCGACCAGGCCCTGACGGAAATGCCGGACGACGTCGCCATTCGCATCGTCGACTTCCACGCCGAAGCGACCTCCGAGAAGGTCGCCATGGGGTGGCACGTGGACGGGCGGGCCAGCATCGTCGCCGGCACGCACACCCACGTGCCCACCGCCGACGCCCGCGTCCTGCCGGATGGCACGGCGATTATCTCCGACCTGGGCATGACAGGCCCCTACGACAGCGTGCTGGGCCGACGCAAGGATCGGGTGCTGGAGTTCCTGACCACGTCCGTACCGACACGTTTCGACGTGGCGGACGGCGATCCGCGGCTGTGTGGAATGATTGTGTCGGTCGACGAAACCACCGGGCGGGCCGAAACGGCTGAGCGGATCGAGATCGTCGGCCGACTCGACGACGAGTAGACGCCTACCGACCTAGCGCGGGGGCAGGACCTTCTTCACGCGATCCAGCACTTGCGCCGCCTGGTAGGGCTTGGTCACAAAGCCGCTCGCCCCGTCGTCCAGCGCCGCCTGAGCGTCGCCGGCCAGCAAGTACCCCCCGCTGACCAGGACGTCGATGGCCCCGTTGATGCTCTTCAGTTCCTGCAGCACGCCGTGGCCGGCCATATCGGGCAAGGCGGCGTCCACAATCGCCAGCGCGACATCCTGGCCATGGGTCCTGTAGTACTCAACCGCCTCCGCGCCGGTGGCGAACACACGCACCGGGTAGCCGCCATCGGTCAGGATCGTCGCAATCGCCTGCCGCATGGCCGGATCGGTGTCGGCCACCAACACAGCGCCGTCGCTCCGGGGTCGGGCGTCATCGGCCGCCTCGGGAGCGCCCGAAAGCGGCAGGAATATCTGGGCCTCGGTCCCTTGCTCCGGAGCGCTGGTCAGGTGCATGGCCCCACGGTGCATCTTCATACACCCATACACCCCCGCCAGGCCGAGCCCGTGGCCCTGCCCGAACGGCCGCGTGGTGAAAAACGGCTCGAACGCGCGCTGCAAGGTGTGGCCGTCCATGCCCACGCCGGTATCGCGCACGGTCAGCCGCAGGAACGGGCCCGGCGTGACCTCGTAGGGATAGGCGTCGCAGACGGCGCGATCGAGCTCGACCTCATCGGTGGCGAAGGTCACGATGCCGCCATCAGTAATGGCCTGGCAGGCGTTCAGGCCGAGGTTCATCAGCGCATCGTGCAGTTCGGCTTCGTCGCCCATCACCACGTGCGTCTGGGCGGACAGGTCGGTGCGCAGCTCGATGGCTGGATCCAGATCGATCGAAAGTGTCTCCACCACGGTATGGACCACCTTGTGCACGTCGACCGGCGGGGTAGCCAGCTTGGCCTGCTTGGTGTAGGCCATCAGTTGACCGGTCACCTGGGTCAGCTGCCGCGTGGTCTGGAGAATCTGCTCGGCCAGCGACCGCATCTCCTCATCGGGCGCGCCTTGGCGAATCAACTCGGCGCTGCCTTGTATGACCATCAGGGCGTTGTTGACGTGGTGGGAGACCCCGCCAATCATGTCGCCGACCATGGCCATCTTGGTGGCGCCGAATAGCCGTCGCTGCCGCTCGGCCTGGGTCTGGCAGGCCAGCTTGAACTCAGTCAGGTCGACCTCCACCACCACCAGTTCTCGCCCCCCGCCGGGTCGGTCGCGAACGACCCAGTTCGACCAGACGATCACCTCGCCGCCGTCAGCGCCAATCAGGCGCATCTCACACGCCGGCGGGGTCTGGGCCGTTTGCAGACATCGGCGGATCATTTCTCGCAGGAGTGGTCGCAGCTCAGGCGGCGCGACCAGATCGACATAGTCGCGCCCCATTGCCTCCCGACCGTCCGGGCCGTGCAGCCGCCGGCTGCCGTTGTTCCAGAACGTGACGGCCCCGTCCGAGCCAATCACTTTGACGGCCAGTTGGTCCAACCGATCCAACGCCTCTGACGTCCAATCGCTCATGCGCACCTTCACCACACCGTCGGCTCAACGCCGTTGGCCGTAACTCCCACAAACATCAATAGAGCGATAACTAGTCTAACCTCACCTCACGAAAAGCACAGCCCCCACTTTCGACCCGCGCAAGCTGATAGCGCAGGGACTTGTCTAGATGGTACTTACAACGGGCGATTCCGTCAATCAGCGCCGTCTGTCAGCGCCGCCGGGGTCGAGTCCGACTTTTGGCTTCTTGGCTGAAATGCCGAGAACGCCAACCGTCCCGCCACCACCAGTCCGGGCCACAGCAGCGCAGGCCAGAGCGGATCGGGCAGCCATCCCCCGCGCCGAAGGCTAGCGGTCTCCCAGATGAAGGTCAACGGCCCTAGCCGCCACAGCCACCGGGCCGGGCCGAGCGGCGACGTCGTGCACCATTCCCGAAGGATGTAGTACGCCGCCGGCCAACCCAACAGGACCAGCAGCACCCCCAGTAGCGCCAGATCGCCGCATCGCCCGCCTAGCCACCGCCCCACTTGCCACGAGACCGGCCAGAGCAGCCCCAGGGCCACCACGGTTCGGGCGACGTCAGCGGCGTTCGAATCGGACAGGAACGCCGCCAGCACAATCAGCGGCATCGACGCGATCAGTGAAGTGACCAGTTGAATCAGCCCAGCCTTCCCCCGCATGCGCGACCCCAGAGACGCCGTCACCAGGGGCCACACCAACGTATACCAGACCGCCAGCCCAACAGCCACACAGGGAAGGACGGGCAGCACCTGGGCACCATGGGTTTCGTTGGGGTAGATCGCGTCCGGCCAAAGGCCGACCGCCAGAGATGCAACAGCGATCACCAGGTACCACACGCCCGCGGGGCCCCACGCCGCGGCCAAGGGCCCGGGCCGATCAGTTATCGCGGCTGACATGGAGGGAATCGTACCGCAGATCGAGTTGGCCGTTCAAGCCGGCCAGGCGTTGGTCGTGGCTGGTGAAGTAGGAATCAAGGTACGATAGCTTCCGCTCCGGTGAGATCACCCAATCGCCCCGCGGATTGGGGAACCGCCCGAAGACGATGGTGGTCGGCTTGCTGCGGCCGATCTGGGCGAGCATTCGAAGGTGGGCTTCGTCCTGGCTGATTCGCCCGTCGAAGTTCCGGATGTCGACCACGGTGATCTGGTTGGCGTAGGGGCGATCGGCCAGCAGCGATAGCAGTCGCAGGCCCGCGTGGAGATCGCGGCTGGCCCAGGCCTCGCCGTGAGCGGGCGGACGCTGCATCACGCCCTTGATCAGCGGGTAGTGCGCGTTGTAGACCTTCGCCTGTGGTGGCGCCGCCTGAAGCGTTGCATACGTGCGGGTGCTGATCCGCCCGTCGCGGTCGGGGATCTTGGCGATGAACTTCGGTACCTCGCCGTAGGGAAGGACCACGCCATGCCGATCCACGTAGGCCACCGACTGCGACGCCCGGCCAAATCGGTCGTCCAACCTCACCGCCGCCACGGGCCGGCGAAACGTACAGCTAATCTCCACCACCCCGATCAGCCCCAACCGGTCGTCGCGACACAGCCGCTTGCGGACGGACTGCACCGACCGCACCCAGGGGCTCTGGGCGATGTCTTCGTGCACCTTGGTGACGAGCCCGTCGTCATAGAACCCTCTGCCGCCGATTCGGCAGGAGGCGATCACCTTCCGAACGACATAGGACGGAAGCCAAGCCGGGCGGTCGGCCAGTCGAATGCGAATCTCGGCGACCTCTCCGTTGCGATTGGGTCCCAGCATCTGCGCTTCGGCCTGACTCAGCGCCACGGTGCCGGCCACCATGGCCGCGGCTACGGCCAGCCACACCGACACGTGCACGCCCGGTCGGCTCAGCGCCCATCCGCCTGCCCGCCGCCATAGGGAGGGCCGGTCCGTGGCGGCCTTGGAGGTCTTCGACTTACTTGTTGTCTTGCCGTTGCGTTTGCCCATGCCGATCCTAACTCGCGGCGGCTTCGGTGCGGTTGACCGCCATGGTCACCAACCGATCCACCAACTCATCGAACTCAATACCCACCTTGGCCGCCGCCATCGGCAGCAGCGAATGACTCGTGAAGCCCGGGATGGTGTTGATCTCGAGGACTTGCAGTGTGTTGTCCGCGTCGAGAATGAAATCCACCCGTGACATGTCGCGACACGCCAACACGCGGTGCGCAATCAGGGCCGCGTCCTGCACGCGACCACACAACTCCTCATCGAGGCCGTGATCGAACACGTATTGCGTGCCGCTGTCATCGTCGTACTTGGCGTGCTTGTCGTAGAAGGCGCTGCCCGGGATGATCTCCAACACCGGCAGCGTCTGATTGCCGATAATGCCCACCGTCAACTCGCGCCCCGCCACGTAACGTTCGAGCATCACCCGCCCGTATTGCTCCATCAGATCCTGCATGGCGGCGTCGCGCTCGACCACGTCGGTGGCAATAATCACATCCACGCTGGACCCACCGTCCACGGGCTTGAGCACGACCGGCGGGGGCAGCTCCGCCAACCATTGGTGGTACGTCTCCGGCGGGTGGAACTGTTCGACGATCATCCAGTCCGGCGTGCTCAGGCCGGCGCGCTTGAATATCTGCTTGGACGCGGCCTTGTCCATCGCCAACCTGCTCGCCCGCGGCCCCGAACCGGTGTAGGCCAGGCACCGATTCTCACAGAGCGTCTGGACCTCGCCCGACTCGCCGAAGTTCCCGTGCAGGGCGATGAAGATCACGTCGAGGCCGGGCCGATCCAACGCCGTCGTGTCCGCCGGGCTGATGTCAGCCCGGGTGACGGCGTGGCCCGCCCGCTCCAGACCGGCGGCAATGGCCTCGCCGCTGATGAGGGAAATGTCCCGCTCTGAGGACGGGCCGCCCATCAGGACCGTCACGTCCAGCGGCTGGGCCGTGCCATACGAGCCCGACACGTCAGGTTGGCTTGAGGGAGGGGTCATCTCACCAAATCTCGATTTCCGTCTCCAGGAAGACCTCGTGGGTCTTGTGAACCGTGTCGCGCACGACGTGGATCAGCTCCAGCACGTCCGACGCGGTGGCGTTCTTCTCGGCGACGATGAAGTTGGCGTGCTTGTCCGAGACCCTCGCCCCCCCGACGTGGCGTCCCTTCAAACCGGCCCGGTCGATCAGCGCCCCGGCGGACAGGCCTCGCGGATTCTTGAAGATGCACCCGGCTGAGCCGGCGCCTAAGGGCTGGGTGTTCTTCTTGTGGATCCAGATCTGCTTGACCATGTGCAGGATGCGTTGAGGGTCCTCCTCGGCCAGGTCGAACTCGGCCCCCAGCACGAACCGAGCGGTGATGTTGGTCGACCGATAGCCGAAGACCAGATCGTTGCGATGACGGCTGAAGATTTCACCGTCTTCGTTCATCACGTGGACCGTTTCGATGGTGCTGCCGATATCGCCGAACGCGCCGCCGGCATTCATGCGAACGCATCCGCCCACGCTGCCGGGAATGCCGGTCAAACACTCCATCCCGGTCAACCCCTTGCGAACGCAACCCAGGACGATCTGTCCCATGTCCGCCCCGCCGCACGCGCGGATGCGAGACCCTTCGGTAATGACGTCCACAAAGGCGCCTTGGCCCAGATGAATTACCGCTCCTTGAACGCCGTCGTCGGCCACCAACAGGTTGGCGCCTTCGCCGAGCACGTGAATGGGCAGGTCATTGTCGCGGCAGCGCTGCACCACGTCGGTCAGCTCTTCCAGCGTCGTCGGCCGAATGAAGAACTGGGCCGGCCCGCCCAGTCGCATCCACGTGTGAGCCGACAGCGGCTCGTCACATGTCACAAGATGTTCCAAGCCCGCGAAGTACTTCATCGGCCACCTTCCAGACATCCCCAGCGCCCATGGTGATTAGCAGGTCGCCTTCCTGCAGGCTTTGCTGGAGATGACGGGCGATCTCGTCAAAAGAGTTCATGTACGACGCCGCCCCACCGTGGAGGCGAATCTGCGCCACCAGGTCGGCCGACGATATGTAGTCCTTCTCGCGTTCGCTGTCGCGCACAAAGTAGATGTCCGGCACGATCACCTCGTCGGCGGCGCCGAAGCACTGCGCGAAGTCTTTTAGCAGGAACCGCGTGCGGCTGTGTTGGTGCGGTTGGAACACGCACACCACCCGATGCGGGCTGTACGCTTCCCGGGCCGCCTTGAGCGTAGCCTGGATTTCCGTGGGGTGGTGGGCAAAGTCATCGAGCACCGTCACGCCGCCGATCTGGGCCTTGAGCGTCATGCGGCGGTGCGCGCCGGTGAACCGCGGCAGGATGTCGCTGATCTGCTCGGGCGTGATGCCCGCATGGTGCAAAATGCCCGCCGCCGCCAGCGCGTTGTAGACATTGTGCAGACCGGGCAAGGGCACCACCACATGGCCGAACGTTTCGCCGCCCAGCAGCACGCTCATCAGCGTCCGTCCTCCCATCGACTGCAGGCCCACCCCCCGCCACGTACAGCGGGCGTCCAGGCCGAACGTTTCGACCGTACAGGTGGCCGACCGCGCTGCCTCCAGGGCGTGGCGGTCCTCGCCGTTGACGATCAGGACGCCGTCGTCGGGCACCTGGGCGGAAAAGGCGCGGAACGCCTCGATGATGTCTGCAATGTCCTCGAAGCAATCGAGGTGGTCTTCCTCGACATTCAGGATCGTCGCGTAGTACGGACTGAGGTTCAGGAAGCTGCGGTCAAACTCGCAAGCCTCGGCCACGAAATGCTTGCCCTCGCCGGCGCCGCTGGGGCCGCCCAGTTGGGGCACGGTGGCGCCCACGATGAAGCTCGGATCAAGGCCGGCTTCGCGAAGCACGTAGGCGACCATGCCGGTGGTGGTGCTCTTGCCGTGCGTGCCGGCGATCGCGATGCCCGTCTTCTGGGCCATCACCTCGCCTAGCATCTGGCTGTACTTGACCACCTTCACGCCACCGCTGCGGGCAGCGACGAGTTCGGGATTCTGATCGTGAATGGCCGCGGAGTAAACCACCAGGTCGCATTCGGCGGGCACGTTATCGGCCTTCTGGCCAATGTGGATCGTCGCGCCGCCGGTGGCGAGTCTTTGCAGCGCGCCACTGGTGACACTGTCCGAGCCGCTCACCTTGGCGCCGCGCGCCAGCAGCACGCTGGCCAACGCCCGCATGCCGCTGCCGCCCACACCAACCAGGTGCACGCGCAGCGACGCGAACGGATTGCCCACGCGGCTAGCCTGATGATCGGTCTGTCGCCTGGTTCTCACACCACACCTGTGACGTGTCTTCGATGCCGGCGCACCGGCAGCTGCGGCTGCGCACGACGCGGCCGCAAGCGATTCTCTACTTAAGTGTTATCGCCTCTCTCTGGGGATTTTCTTTAGCGTCCGACTCGCCTGTTGCGACCGATCCGGCCGCCAACCACTCCGCCACGAGCCGCGCCGCGTTCGGCTGGGCCAATTCCGCCGCTGCAGCGGCCATCGACGCCAATCGACCGGCGTCCTTGAGCAGCGGCAGCAGCACCTGTTTGAGCGTTGCGACGTTGGTGGCGGCCTCGGTGGCGTCGGTGCAGATCAGGCCCGCCCCGGCGGCCTGGAATGCCTCGGCGTTGAGTCGCTGGTGGTCGTCGGCGTGGTACGGATACGGCACGAGCACCGCCGGCGTACCCGTGGCGGCCAGTTCAGCCATGGTCGAAGCCCCCGCCCGGCAGAGCGTCAGATCCGCCACCGCGTAGGCCAATTCCATGCGATGGCAATACGGGAGGTATCGAAGGGGCATGGCGGCTTGGGCGGGGTCGTCGATCGGCCCGGCCGGAGTGAAGCCCTCCCCTACGATCGCCAACACCTGCCATTGCTCGACGGCTTGGCCCAGCTGACGGGTCAGCAGCGGGAGCGCTTCGTTCAACGTCGACGCCGCCTGCGACCCGCCAAAGACTAACAGCGTCTTTCGGGATCCGTCCAAGCCGAACGCGCGGATGGCCTCATCGCGGTCGCCCGCTATCAGTTCCGAACGAACCGGACACCCCGTAACCTGGACCAGGCCCGGCGCGACGTCCGCGAAGTAATCGGCGGTCGCTTCGAATTGACTGAAGATCGCCGCCACGTCCGGGGCCAGCCGCCGATTGGCCTTTCCCGGGGCCACGTCCGGATTCAGCATCCCGGTGCGATAGCCGGCGTGGGCGGCAAACCGAACGCCCGGCCACGCGGCGAACCCACCCAGCCCGAGGACGGCCCGGGGATTGGCTCGGGAGATCGCCCGCCTGGCGATGCGACGGGAGGCCCGCAACGCCCGAACAAAACCAATGACGTCACGCTTTCGGGCCGGCGCCGGCCGAATCGGCTGGGTCACCATGCCGAACGGCTCATCCCGGAGGATCAGGCGGTCGATCTCGCGCGCCGAGCACAGAAAGACCACGCGGGCCGTCTCCTCGACACGGCGAAGCTCATGAGCGACCGCCAGTCCGGGCAGCAAGTGGCCACCCGAACCCCCTCCGGCAAAGATGTACGTCCGGTTCCTCACCTTATCAACAGATTACTCTTGCCGGGCCTCAGGTGAAAGTGGGTTTGGCATGGGCGGCGTCACTTCTGGCTGAAGTGGATTAGATCGAGGCGCTCTAGTTGCTGGCGGATATGCTCGGCCTGTTCAGGCGTGATTGGAGTAAACGGCGGGCGGACCGGGCCGCAGTCGCATCCGACCATGCCCATCAGAGCCTTGCCGGACGGGATCAACCCATGCCGCCGCAACACGGCCAGCATCTCCACGCAGCGGACCTGTAGATTCTGCGCGGCGCCGATGTCGCCTGATTTGAAGCTACTGATAATCCGTAGACACAAGTCTGCGGCGAAGTTGCACGTGGTCCCCACCGCTCCGTGGGCGCCGATCTTCAACCCGCCGAAGATCAGTTCATCTCGCGCCAGCAGCAGGTTGAGGCTCTTGCCGAACGCGTCGACGCATCGGCCGAAGTCGGTCATGTCCTCACAGGAGAACTTGATCCCGGTCAGCGAGCCGATCCGCTTCTTGGCGTCGGCCAGGAACTTGACCATGGGAAAGGCCACGCCCGTCATCTCCGGGTAGTGGTAGTAGTAGAATGGCAGCTTGGGCGCCGCCGAGGCCACCGATGACAGGAAGTCGATCAGTTGATGGGTATCGTGTGGTTTGAAATAGTAGGGTGCAACCGCGGCGATGGCGTCGGCACCGTTCTTCTGGGCGTCGGAAGCCAATTCGCGGGCGGCTTTGAGGCAGGTGTGACCGACGTGGACGATCACCTTCAGGCTCGGGCCGGAGACCTTCATCCATCGACGAGCTGTGGAGAGCCGTTCCTGCATGGTCAGGGAGGCAAACTCCCCCGTGGTGCCGTTGACGAACACGCCGTGCACGGCTTGGTCCACCAGGCGCTCCGCGAGTCGATCGATGGCCCGCAGGCCGATCGCGCCCTTGGCGGTCATCGGAGTGTAACTGGCTGAGATCAGTCCGCGCAGCATCATGGGTGGGCTTCTCCAATCGGGGACGTCCTGCGAGCCGACACCGAGACAATCAGCGCCGTCGCGCCCGCCATCAACAGCAAGCTCGTTCCGCCGGCTGACACCAGGGGCAGGCTCATGCCCGTTGGCGGCAGGGCTACGGTGTCCACCGCGATGTGCAACACCGCCTGCAACGCGATCATGAACCCCAACGCCCCGGCCAGCAACCGCCCGCGGCGGTCGGGGGCCACGGACGCCGATTGCCACGCCCGGCACATCCAGAGCGCCCACAGGCCCATCAGCACCGCGGCGCCGATGAATCCCCACTCCTCACACAGCGAGGAGAACAGGAAATCGGTGCTATCTTCGGGCAGATAGCCCAGCTTGACCGTGCCGCAGCCCGGCCCCTTGCCGAACCACCCGCCGGTCAGTATCGCCAGCAATGACTGCCGCGGCTGATAGGCGCTCGGATTTGACGTCGACCACACTTCCAGCATGGCCGTCATCCGCGCCCACCGGTGCGAGCTGTTCATCACGAACAGGCAGAACCCCACCCCCGCCACCGGAATCAGGCCGCATACATATAGCCACGGTACGCCCACCAGAAGGAGTGTGGCCACGCCGGTCAGGCCGATCAGCGTCGCCGTGCCGAAGTCTTGGGTGATCACCAGGCCCACGCACAACCCGATCAGCGCCGCGGCCGGCAGGAACACCCGCCTGAAGGAGCGAACGCTCTCCTTGGCCCGGGCCAGCCAGGCGATCAGGAAGATGGGCAAAGTCAATTTGATCAGTTCCGACGGCTGAAACCCCAGGCCGAACTGGCTGGGGCCAAACCGAATCCAACGATGGTATCCCCCCACCTCTCGACCGATGCCGGGCACGAACACCAGCACGGCCGTCACCATCGCCACGGCCAGCAGCACGCCGGCAACCACGGGGCCCCGCCGGTCACTGCTGAGCAGCCAACGGTAATCGATACGCCACCCGACCAGCACCACCGCCGCGGCGAGAACCGCGAACAGCATGTGCCGGATCGTGGATCGCGCGTACCAATGGCCGGGCTCGGTCACGGTGGCGGTGGCGCTATAGACGATGACGACCCCCAGCGCAATCAGACACAATGTCGCCAGGATCAATGAGCGACCCGGGCGATTATCGGCCAATGATAAGCGCGCAGTCTGGACCGGCGTCCTTGCCATACCTTAACCACTTATCGTTGAATTGCTTGATAGAGCTTTAACGTAGCTAGCGATAAAGCGCCGAACAGAACCCCCAGAATCCAGAATCGAATGACGACCTTCGATTCGGCCCACCCGCCCAGGTGGAAGTGATGATGCAGCGGCGCACACCGGAACAGTCGCTTGCCCTGCCCGCCACCGGCCGGCTTGGTGAACTTGAAGTACCCCACCTGCAGCATCACACTGCCGGCCTCGATCACAAACACGCCGCCGGCCAGCAGTAGCACGAACTCCTGACGCGTGACCACCGCGATATAGCCGATTAGCCCCCCCAGGGGCAGTGACCCGGTATCGCCCATGAACACCTGCGCCGGATGGGCGTTGTACCACAGGAAGCCCATGCACGCCCCCAGCATGGCGGCGCAGACCACCGTCATCTCGGCTGCTCCGGCCACCACCGGCATGTGGAACAGGTTTGCCCATTCCGCCACACCCACCACCCACGATAGCAGCAGGAATACACCGCAGACGATCGTCATGCAGCCGGCCGCCAGGCCGTCCATACCGTCGGTCAGGTTCACCGCGTTGGAGGAGCCCACCATCGTCACCACCGCGATGATGACATAGACCAGCAAGCCCAGCGTAATCGGCCCGGTCAGGAATGGAATGTAGAGGCTGTGGGCGGGATTGACTGTCCCACCTTCAGGCGTACTGTGCTTGCCGTATTTCCAGGTGAAGAACGCCAGCAACATGGCGCACACGATCTGAAAGAGCAACTTCTCCCAGCTCTTCAGCCCGTCCCGGCTGGTCTGCCCGGCCGCGCGACGCAGCTTGAGCCAATCGTCCACGCCCCCAAGCACCCCCAGCCACACCAGGCCGAACAACGCCATCTTGACGTACATTCGGTTCAGGTTGCCGAACATCAGCACCGACAGCAGAATCGCCACCACCACCAATGCCCCGCCCATGGTGGGCGTGTTGGACTTGTGGCGGGTCAGCTGATTCAGATCGGCGTGGTCGAATTCCGGACGATCGCCCAATTTGCTTCGGACGAGATAGCGAATGGTCCGCGGGGCCAGCAGCGCCACCAACAAGAAACTGAGAATCGCCGCGCCGGCGATGCGGACAATCAGGTGACCTTCGTTGAGCAGCCAGGATACCACGTGCAGGCCTCGACCAAGTTGAACCGAGGGCGCTGCCTAGGCGAAGGCCTGTCGAACGGGCTCGATCAGCCGTTCCATGGCCATCGCCCGTGAGCCCTTGATCAGGACGACGTCACCGGATTTGAGCAGGGAAACCAATTCCCGCTCCGTTTCGGCAACGCTCTCGTACTGAAGGGCTTCGACGCCGGCCTCCGCGGCGCCCTGGGCGATATATCGACCCAACGCGCCGACGCCGATGAGCAAATCCACCGGTCCGCGGGACAACTGAGCCCCCAGGTCCCGGTGAAGCTGCTCCGCTTGGTCGCCGAGCTCTCTCATGTCCCCCAGGATCATCACGCGACGCTTGGCGAGCGTCTCGGCCAACACCGACGCCGCAGCGGCCACACTGGCTGGATTGGCGTTGTAGGTGTCGTTGATGATCGTCACCTTGCCGATCTTCTCCCGCTGGAGTCGCATCTCCGCGGGAGCGAAATCGGCCAGTGCGTCGGCGGCTTCGGCCTGGTCAAGGCCGAACCGCTGAGCGACCGCGATGGCCGCCAGAGCATTGGACGCATTGTGCTTGCCCGGAATAGGTAGTTCCACCCACTGGCGGTCGTTGATCTGGAATCGCAGGCCGTCGGACGTAGTCTCACAGGCAGTCAGGCGGAGTTCACAGTCGTCGCCCTCACCGAATCGTATCTTACGGCAGTCGTAACTAACGACCGCCCGCTCCAGGGCCTGGTGGTCGCCGCAGATAACGGCCAAGCCGTTTCGGCCCAGCGAAGCCAGCAACGACGCCTTCTCCACCGCCACCCGTTCGACACTGCCGAAGCCTTCCAGGTGAGCCGGCCCCACTGACGTGATTACCGCCAGATTGGGCTGGGCGATCTTGCCCAGCTGCAATACCTCACCGGGCGCGTTGGCGCCGATTTCGCACACCACGTAATCATGAGACGGCTCGACCGATAGCAGCGTCAGCGGAACGCCAATAGCGTTGTTGAAGCTCTTGGGGCTCCCTGTCCCACTCAGCCGCCGCGACAGGATGTGGTCGATCATCCGTTTAACGGTGGTCTTGCCGTTCGATCCGGTCACCGCCACCACCGTCACGGACAACTGCTGTCGGTAGAACGCGGCCAATTCCCCCAACCCCACCACCGTGTCTTCAACGCCGATCAGCCCCCCACCGTAGATGTCCTTCACGTCCTGGGTCAGCGGGGCGTCACGGTCAACAATGGCGGCAATACAGCCGGCCTTGGCCGCAGCCAGCAGGTAGTCGTGCCCGTCGAACGTCGGGCCCTTGATGGCCACGAACAATTCGCCCGGACGCGCCGAACGGCTGTCGGTGGTAACACCTTCGATGGTCACGTCGGCGCCTTGGCTGAGCCAACGGCCGTGAACGGCCAGCCGAGCTTCGTTGGGAGTGAACGCCTTCATACGAATCAGCCGCTCTCACTAAGCACGTCGGCGGCAACGGCCGCGTCGTCGAACGCCAGCCGCTGCGTGCCGATGATCTGGTAGGTCTCGTGACCTTTCCCTGCGATCAGGACCACGTCGTCGGGCAAAGCATACCCGATGGCCGCCGCGATTGCCTCTCGGCGATCCGGCAGAATCACGCTCCGGGCCAGGCCGTCGCGATCGAAGCCGGCCACGATTTCCGAAATGATCGCGTCGGGGTCCTCCGTGCGGGGGTTGTCGGAAGTCACGAACACATGGTCGGCCAAATCCTGGGCGACCTTGGCCATCCGCGGGCGCTTGGTGCGGTCGCGGTCTCCCCCGCAACCGAACAGCACGACCAGGCGGCCTTGGGTCACCGGCCGAAGCGCGCTGAGAACATTGGCCAGGGCGTCATCGGTATGGGCGTAGTCGACGAAGACGTCAAAGGGCTTGCCGCTCTCGACGCGTTGCAGGCGACCGGGCACGTTTCTCACGTTAGCTAGGGCCGAGACGATTTGTCCCAGGGGCACCTCGAGCGCACGGGCCGCGGCAATGGCGGCCAAGCAATTGTAGATGTTGTGTCGCCCGATCAGAGGGGTGACGGCTTCGGCGGATTCATCGCCGACGGCCAGTGAGAAGCGCGCGCCGTGGATGTCGATGGCGTCGATGCGGGCGCTGACGTCGGCGGCCCCGCTCAGGCCGTACCAAATCACCTGGCCGTTGCTGGCCTCGGCAAACCGGTCGCCGGTGGCGTCATCCCGGTTGATCACCGCGGTCGCCGACGGTAACAGCCGCTCGAACAGCTTCAACTTGGCAGCCAGATAGGCCTCTTGCGTACCGTGATAGTCCAAGTGATCGCCCGTAACGTTGGTCATCACGCCAACCTGAAGATCCACGCCGCCGATACGGTCTTGATCCAACGCGTGGCTGGAGACCTCCATGACCAAGTGCGTGCGCCCCGCAGCGATCATTTCGGCCATCATGGCCGCCAACGCTAGAGGGCCCGGCGTGGTGGTGGCCGCGGCGCGGTCCTGCCCACCGGTCTGATAGACAACCGTTCCCAGTAGCGCCGGCGACAGGCCCGCATGCTCGAGCATCTGCTTGAGCACCCACGTCATGGTGGTCTTGCCGTTGGTGCCCGTCACGCCGACCGTGATCAGCTTGCGCGCGGGCCAACCGTGGAACGCCTGCCCTAAAGGCCCCACCGCGTGGCGCATCTGATCGACAACGGCACAGGCAAGGTCGGCGGGCACGGCGGCGGGATCCTCACAGATGATCGCAGCGGCGCCGGCCTCGGCGGCTTGGGGAATATAGGCGTGGCCGTCCGCCTCGGCCCCCCGGACCGCCAAGAAGCATGCCCCGGGGACGACCTGACGGGAATCATCCGTCAACGAGGTGATCTCCGCTTGCCCTGTCAGGGCCCTCGGCGCCACCCCCGCCAAGCCCAATAGATCGGACAGTTGCATATCGGTCGGTCCTTGCGCCTCGGTCGAATCCGCCGGAGCCCCCGAGGCCGCCATTACTGTACCAGAACGCCCCGCCCGCGCCGCCGATCTAGCGGCTCGCCGCAGACAGGGGCGCGGCATCAGCCGGCACGTTCAGATACGTCAGCGTCCGGTGAAGCACACGGCGAACGTACGGGGCCGAAACGACCGAGCCGTAATAGCCCTTCGCGGAGTCCGGCCAATACACGGAGATCAGGCAGATCACCCGCGGAGCCCGGGTCGGGGCGCCGCCGACGAACGTGCCGGTATAGGCGTTATCGACATAGCCGCCCGGGCCCGCAATCTGGGCCGTACCCGTCTTGCCGAAGCTGCTCCAGTTGTCGAGTTGACACTTCTTGCCCGTGCCGCGGAGCACCACCTGCTCCAGCACCACCAGAGACGCTCGGGCCGTTGCGGGCGAGACCACGCGGCGGACCACTTCTCGCCCGCCTCGCCAGATCACCTCGCCCTCGGAATCGCGAACGTGGTCCACGAGCTGCGGCTTCAGCAGCAGCCCGCCGTTAGCCAAGGCGCCAAAAGCCATCGCCAATTGCAGGGCGCTGGTGGACATCTCCTGGCCGAATGGGACGCGCCGCAGGCTGTACCCGTCCATCTGCTGGGCGGGGCGAATGATGCCCGGACTCTCGCCGGGCAGGCCGATGTCCGTCCGATCCCCGAAGCCAAACCGCTTGGAGATGGCGTGCAACCGTTCGTTCCCCAGCCGCTCGCCGATCTTGGCCATGCCGATGTTGCTGGAGTAGACAACCACGTCTTCCAGGCTGATCGGCCCGTAGCTCTTGCCGTGATCGCTAATGCGCCCGCCGCGATGGGCGTTGTAAAAGCCGTCCTGGCATTCAATGATACTGTCGTAGGTCGCCACGCCCGCTTCCACCGCCGCGGCCGCGAACAAGGGCTTGGCCACGCTGCCCGGTTCGAAAGGGGTCGAAATGGCGCGATTGGTGCGCTGGTCGGCGGAGGAGGTGTTGTAGGCCACTGGATCGAAGGTCGGCGCCGAGCACATCGCCAGAACGCGACCGGTCGACGGCTCGATGACCACCCCCGTGCCCCACTTGGCGTCATGGGTGCTGACGGCCTCGAGTACCGCCTCGGACAGGAAGGACTGGATCGTCACGTCCAGCGTCAGGTACACGTCATGGCCGTCCACCGGCGGGCGGGTCTTGTCGCTGGCCACCCACACCGGCCGACGCTGGGCATCGGCCACCGCGACCTCGCGGCCGTCCTTGCTGGCCAGGTGCCTTCGCTGAGACAGTTCCAGCCCCCCACCGGGCTGACCGTCGCGCTGGCGGAACCCCAGCACCGTTGCCGCTAAGGAGCCGTTGGGGTATTCGCGCCACCATTCATGGGTCAGCCCGATCGCGGCACTGCCGATCGCGCTGGTCGCTTCCACTTCGGCGAGCGTCAGGTCGTGTTTGATCCAAGCGAAACGCTTGTCGCGACGATCGAGGACCATCTGCCGCACCTCGGCTCGCGGCAGCGACAGCGCGTCGGCCAACTGATTGGCCACGCCCGCGATGTCGGCATCGGCCAGGAGCGACGGATCCACAAAGCAGGCCGGGGCCTGTTTACTGCCGGCCAGAAGCCGATAGGATTGTCGGCTGCGCCCCCAGATGCCGCCCGGCCTCGCCGGGATCGGCAAGACCACCTGCTGCTGACGCTCCACATAGATGGCCGCTGCCGCTTGCCCGGTGCGAACCATCATCGCCAGCCGCACGCCCAGCATGGCCACTGCCAGCAGAAGAATCGCAAAGAGCAGATTCAGCCGACCCAGTGACGTCTGATCCAGATCGATGTGTGAAGATTCGGGTGAGTCCGACATGCCTATCCGTGGGTCAACGCGGGACGCGGCTGGCGAGCGCCGCAGCCTCGCCCAGCGGAGCGTCCGGGTCCGTTCGATCCACCAGGTCGAGAGAACCGGTGGTTACAAAGCCGCGAACGCGCTGCGGGCTGGTCAGTTCGCTGAGTTGGACCTGCTGGTCCCATAGCGAACGGCGCAGACGAACCTGCTGGCGAGTGAGTCGCCGAATCTCGTGTCGGTGGCGGACCTCGTCGCGACGGAAATGAACCAACGCCGCGCCGACGGCCGTCAGAGCGATTAGGATCATCGCCCAGCGCATTGCCTAGCTCCTTCTAGTGCCCTTACGGAATAACCAATTGAACACCAACAGGCACACTATTCGGATCGGCAATCCACCCACGGTTGGCTTGATACAATCTCCGAACGGTTTGGGGGCTGTCGTCGCCCATCTGCTGCCGAGCAATGCTGGTCAGCGTGTCTCCGGCCTGGACGAGGTAACGCCGCTGACGGGCCGGTTGCCCATGCTGCGTGCCGAATCGCTGTTCGGCTTGGTCCAGGTCGAGTTCCTCATGACGCCAAGGGACCTCGGATATCTGGGCCCCACGGGATGACGCTGGTAGCGGCGGGATGATCAACCGTTGGCCCACACGAATGGTCGATTCGTTCAGAAGTTGACGCTTGTTGGCCTCGTGAATGAGGCGGTAATCCTCTTCGTTGCCCGCGCCGTACATCAAACGCGCAATCTTCCGGAGCGAATCCCCGCGCCGGACAATGTAGTGCCGTACGCCGGCAGACTGGTCGGTTCGCGCGGTCAGGTCGAACGTATCCCCATGCGTTTCCTCACGCCGATCCGCCACGCGACGGGTCTCCCGGGAGCCCTCTGTCGACTCGCGGCCCGCAGGCCGAACCGACCGAACGTCGGTCTGCCCGACCACGCGATGGTGGTCGTAGGCCGTCAGGTCGTCTTCCTGGCGCGTCTCGTCTTCGGGGGGCAGCGGAGGTGAGGGATTGGTCAACTCACTGAGGATCAGACCGAACGCGAGGATGAACAGCAATCCCACTAACAGGCCAATACGTGTGTCCCGTGTCATGTTTTGGCTCCATCCAAAAAAGCACGGTCAGGCGGCGGTTTTTTCAATCACGCGGAGCTTTGCGGACCGGCTCCGCGGATTGCTTCGGACTTCCTGTTCCGATGCAACAATCGGTTTCTTCGTAACCGACACTGCGCGACCCGTTGCGGCCCATGCCGCAAAGGCCCTCTTTACAGATCTGTCTTCCAACGAGTGGAAGCTAATAATGCCCGCCCGGCCGTTAATTGACAGTATGTCAGGAAGTTGTGCAAGTAGTCTTTCCAAGTTTTCCAATTCGCCATTAACCGCAATTCGGAGAGCTTGGAATGTCCGTGTTGCCGGATCGATCCTCCGCCGGCCCCTCTTGGCAGGGGCCGGGTAGGCTCGACGGACGATCTCCGCCAATTGCGTCGTACGGCTGATGCGTTCCCGTCGGCGTGCCTCCACAATCGCTCTCGCGATGCGCCGGCTGTAACGCTCTTCGCCGTATTGATAGATCAGGTCCGCTAGTTCCTGCTCGTCCATGCGATTGACCAACTGCTCGGCCGTGGTGTCGGCCCGATCATCCAGCCGCATGTCGAGCGGGCCGTCCACGCTGAAGCTCAGACCTTTGGACGGATCGTCGATCTGATTCGAGGAAACACCCAGGTCGGCCAACAGAACGTCGACGGCCGGGGTGTCGGCTTCGGCAAGGACAGTGGATACGTCGGAGAAGTTGGCGTGAAAGAAACGGGCCCGCCCGCTGAACCGCTGAAGGTTCTCTTTGGCCCGTCGAAGATTCCGTTCGTCTACGTCCATTGCGATCAGATTCGCTTCGGCGCCTGCGGCGTCGAGCAGTGCTTCGCTGTGCCCGCCAAGACCCACCGTGCAATCAACCAACGTTGTTCGGTGTGCGGGACAAAGCAGCTCCGCTACCTCGTCCCGCAGAACAGCCGTATGGGCCTCGTCGCGATCCATCGCAACCCATCGGTGCTAGCTTGCGGCCCGGGTCTGCTTCAGGGCCGCGATCACGTCGTCCGACAACTCAATCCCGGCATACTCATCCCCCAGCGCTCGAACACGGTCGAGCCGGGTTAATAATTCCAGCAGGCGCTGCCGATGCCAATCAGTAAGCCTCGTTGGCTCGGACAGGCTCTTCCGCAGTTCGTCGAGTTTGATCGTGCAGCGTCCCTGCCGCGACGATGACTCGTTCGAAAGCTTCTGGGGGATGAGCATGGGAGAATCCTTTCCATACCGGGGTGCGACGACGTTTCGTCCCTGCCTTCGGCGAGAACCTATCGGTACCCGCCGACCGGGACCCGTATTTCGATTTACTCGCCGCCCTGCTCTGCTTGCAGGCGATCGGCCGCCTCGTACAACGCCTCACCTAGCGTGGGCAATTCCTCGGCGACACGGCGTTCGTATTCATCGGTGGGCCAGATCTCGATGTGATCGTTGTTGCCGATCACGGTGACCTTCTTATCGAGGACGGCCCGTTGCATCGACTTCTCGGGGAGGACGACTCGGCCTTGCGAATCCGGCTTGACCATGCGGGCCATCGCAAACCACAGGTCCAGCTTGCGGGCTTCGCGGGTCGGAAGGGCCGACCGCTTCATCGTGCCGATCAACTTCTTGTAGTAGGTGTCCGGGTACAGCCAGAGGTGCTTGTCCGGGCCAAGGATCAGGATGAAGTTCGAGCCGTCTTCGGCCGGGTTGACCAGCTCCCGCAAAGACGCACTGATTGACAACCGATTCTTGTCGTCAATCGTCTGCTCGAACTCGCCTACAAAAAGTGGCACTGACTGGTCCTTTCCGGCACTGCGTGGGACTGAGAGGGAATCTACACCACTTACAGGGAAACGCCAAGCAAAAAAAAACAATTAGTTACTCGGCGCGGTTCGCCTGAACACCGTGTTTGGCCCGGGCAAGCATGCGGCTTGCGTTCCGATCCTTCGGCCGGGGATCCCCACTCAATCCGTTTCGATGCAGTCTCTTAGGGTCTAATAGCTACCGCCGCTATATCAGCTCTGGCGGATGAAACCTTCTGCCATCGCTAACCATCGGCCATTGGCCTTTCCGAGCATCAGCCTTTTTCCTCCCGGCCCGAAAATTCTTCTTCGCCGATCTCGGCGTAGAGTTGCTCGTGACTACGGATGAACGGCTCGGCCGTGCTATCCCCTTCATCCCCGTTGGGAATGACCACATAGCGGTCGGCCGGCAGCTTCGTGTGTTGGGCGTGCCACCGTCTTACCGCCTCGGACACACAGATGATGCGGTCGCATCGCCTCCGGAACCGCCGTTCGAACGCAAACTGCCAAGGCCGAAACGGATGCTCGGCCATGTGGACCGTGTGCAGCACGTGTCGCATCCCCGCCCGCTTGGCCGCCAGTCGACCGGCCAGATCGGCATGGAACAGATGGGTATGGATGATGTCGAATTGCTGTTCGGAGAGCACACGCCCCAGGCGCCGCTGTTTCACCGGGTTGGCCACACTCCACGCGTGGCGCACATTCAGTACGTGAACCGCCACCCCTGCCGTCCGAAGGTCGCCCGCCATAGCCCCCCCGCGAAGGCCCACCACCTGCACCTCGAACCGATGGGGATCCAGCCGTGTGGCCAGGTCGTACACGCACCGCTGGGGCCCGCCGGGCTCCAATGTCGTGATCAACTGGCAAATGCGAATGCGCTTCATGACGCCTCTGGGAGTTGGGGGCTCGGGCGTTAGGCCTTGGCCGCAGCGACCATTTCGTCAACCGTCGTTACCGCGGCCGCACAGATGCGGTCGGCCGCTCCGTAGTAGACCGTCAAGGTCCCATCGTCATCGACGATCAGGCCGTTGGAGAACACACAGTTGCTGAAGATGCCGGTGGTCTCGTAATCGGTTTCCGGCTCGAGGACCGGTTGGCTGCCGCGAGTGACCAATCGCTCGGGATGCTCCAGGTCGCTGAGCATGGCGCCGAGGTGATAGGTCTGATCGGCGTCGGCGGCGTGATAGATCTCCAGCCACCCTTCGGGGGTCTTGATCGGCGGGGCCCCGCAGCCCACACGGTCGCCCTCCCACGTGCCGGGCGTGGGGCCGAGCGTCAGGTCGTGTCGCCCCCAGTTGAGCAGGTCGGGCGAGTAGGCGGTCCAGATCGAGGCGGCGCTGAACTCGCTCTTGTACGGCCGATGGCGGCAAACGTAGTGGCCGTCGATGGTCTCGGGGAATAGGCACACATCCTTTTGGGTGGGCGGAAAGATCAGTCCGTGCCTCTCGAACGCCACGAAATCGGTCGTCGACGTCAGCGCCACCGTTACGCCCGCCTCGGAAACAGCCGTGTAGGCGATGTAGTACTTGCCGTCCAGCAGCGTGATTCGCGCATCCTCACAGCCTTGGGCTTCGTAGGGGCCCGAGGGGAAGATCGTTGGCTCCGGGTCGAAGGCGAAGTTCCGGCCGTCGGTGCTGCGGGCGAGCCTCAGATGCGACATGCTGGACAGGACCAACTTGCCTTGGTAGTACCAAGCTCGCCTGTCACGGCGGTCCAGGGCGGGGTCGTTGTGGCTGAACCGCCGGACCTGCAATTCGCCGGAGTCGGCGTCGAAGTGCACCGACGCGACGGAATCGTCTTGCGGCTTCGGCCGTTCGCCCACACGGACCAACAGAAGGATCTCGTCGCCGAACCGGATTGCGCCGGGATTCAACGTACAGTAGATTTCCAGATCGTCGCGGGTGGGCGTCAGGTCGTCTGGCGTCAGCAGCGGGTTGTCGTCGATTCGCCGGAGTTTGATGGCCAGCAGTATACCGCGTTGGCGCCGGGCTGTGGCGACCAACGTTGACTCTCGACGGCCGCAGCCTAAACTGACGGTGACTTTCAGGAGTTTCTGGAGACCGACATGGACCTATCGACCGTACCCGACTTCCCTCGGATTCTCGAACGCTTCGAAGCGTGGTGGCAGTGCGAGATCATCGACCGCCCGCTGGTTAGCCTGTCCGTGCCCCGCACGGGCCCGCCGGTCAAGCTGCCGGACAAGAGCTTCCCCACGCTCCGCGACAGATGGCTGGACTTCCAGCGTGACCTGAACTCGATGGACGCCCATCTGGAAGGCCAAACCCATGTCGGTGACAACTTCCCGATGCATTACCCCAACATCGGCCCGGAGCTTTGCGCCACCGCCTACGGCTGCGAGCTGGAATTCAGTGAGGGCACGAGTTGGTCGATCCCGATCGTCGACAACTGCGAGGACATCCTGAAGCTCAAGTGCGATCTGGATACGTTCTACTGGAACTGGCAGCGGGCGGCCACCGATGCTTCTATCGAACAAGGCCAGGGCAAGTGGATCACGGGCCTGCCCGACATGCACACCAACGGCGATTTGCTCGCCAGCCTGCTGGACCCCCAACAGCTCGCCCTGCTCTATGCCGATGACCCGGCCGGCATCGACGCGGCGTGCGCCCATGTCAAAGAAGACTTCGCGCTGATGTTCGACGACATCTACAAGCGCATCGCCGCAGCGGGCCAACCCTCGACAAGCTGGACGCCCACGCTGCACGACGGGCCCAGCATGGTTCTGCAGTGCGACTTCATCTGCATGATCTCCCCGGCCGACTTCCAACGGACCATCCTGCCCCTGCTCGAATACGAAATCGGCTACGTCGACCGCGTGATCTACCACCTGGACGGCCCCGGGGCCCTGCCCCACCTCGACGCTCTGCTCGAGACGGGCCTCAACGCCATTCAGTGGGTCTTTGGCGCCGGCCAGGGCAACGCGCGCGATTGGATCGACGTCTACCAGCGCATCCAGGCCGGCGGTAAGGGCGTGCAGGTCTTCGTCGAAAGCTTCGAAGAGGCGAAGTTGCTGGCCCAACACCTCAAGCCCGAAGGTGTGTGGCTGTGCATGGGCCAAGTCCAACCGGATGAAGCCGACGCGATTCTGAAGTGGGCCGAACTGTGGGCGGCGGGAAAGCCCTAGCCTAGCGGCGGCTGGACAACCACCGGTCCATGGCGACGGCGGCGTTTCGGCCGGAGGCGATGGCGCGAACCACCAGGGACGCCCCTTCGGCGGAATCGCCGGCGGAAAAGACGCCCTCTTCGGACGTGTGATGGTCCCGGACGCTGATGTTGCCGCGGTCGTCAAGCTCCAGGCCGAACTGGCTGACCAGGCCACCGTGAGAAACGTGCAGGAAGCCCATCGCCAGCAACACCAGATCCACCGACATGGTGAACTCGCTGCCGGGGACGTCGTCCATCTTCCACCGACCGTCGCTGTCGGTCGTCCACGAAACGTAGACGCCGTGTAATTGTTCGGCCCGGACGCCACGCCCGGAGAGCTTGATGGTCCGCACCGACCACCGTCGATGACAGCCTTCTTCATGGCTCGTGGTGGACCGCAGGATGCGGGGCCAATTAGGCCAGAGGTCGGTGGCTTCGCGCGTTTCGGGCGGGCGAGGCAGGATCTCGAACAGGTGAACGTCCTTGGTGCCCTGCCGAATGGCGGTGCCCACGCAGTCGCTGCCGGTGTCGCCGCCGCCGATGACAACCACGGTCTTGCCGCCGGCGTCGATGCGTTCGGACCGGGGCACCTCGTCGCCGGCGTTGATCCGATTCTGCTGGGTCAGGTAGTCCATGGCGAAATGGACGTTCTCGAACCCGCCGCCGGGCACGCCCAACTCGCGCGGCTCGCCGGCGCCGCTGGTCAGGCAGACCGCGTCGAACGTCCGCCGCAGGTAGCGCGCGGAGATATCCTCACCGACCGCCACGCCGGGCTGGAAGATTACGCCCTCGCGGCGTAGTTGCTCCAGGCGGCGGTCGAGGATTGCTTTATCCAACTTGAAGTCGGGGATGCCGTATCGCAACAGCCCACCGATGCGGTCGGATTTCTCGAAGACCGTCACCTCATGGCCGGCCCGGGCCAGTTGTTGGGCCGCAGCCAGGCCCGCCGGACCCGAACCGATGATCGCCACGCGGAGGCCGCTGATGGTGTTCGGCCGCATGGGTTCGATCCAACCCTCATCGAACGCACGTTCAGCCACCTGATACTCGATGTGGCGGATCAGCACCGGTTCGTCGTTAATGGTCAGTGTGCAGGCCGCCTCGCAGGGGGCCGGGCAGACTCGGCCGGTGATTTCGGGGAAGTTGTTGGTCGCGTGCAGCAGATCGGAGGCCTCGCGCCATCGGCCCTGATGGACCATCTCGTTGAACTCGGGCACGCGGTTGGCCAACGGACAGCCCACCCCGTGGCAGAACGGCACGCCGCAATCCATGCAGCGCGACGCTTGGCGGATCATCGCCTCCAGCGGCAAGGGCACGTCGACCTCCAGCCAATCGCCTGTGCGCTGGGCAACGGGGCGATGGCCCGCGTCCTCGCGGCCGTGCTCGATGAAACCGGTGGGCTCACCCACGGAACACCTCCTCGGTCGCCGGGGTGGTGTCGGTGTCACGGTCCTCGCTGTCCCGCATGCGCTGCAGGGCCTCGCGGTAATCAATGGGCATGACCTTGACGAACTTGCCCACCACGTCGGACCAGGCTTCAAGAATACGCTCCGCTTGGCGGCTGTTGACTCGCTTGGCGTGCTCGGTAATCAGGCGCTTCAGTCGCTCCCGGTCCTCTTCCTGCCAGACGTTTTCGACGTCGACGGTGTCGAGGTTGCACAGCGTGTCGAACAGTTGGTGCTCGTCGAATACATACGCCGCCCCCCCGCTCATCCCGGCGGCAAAATTCCGCCCGGTTTGCCCCAGCACGACCACCACGCCGCCGGTCATGTACTCACAGCCGTGGTCGCCGATGCCCTCCACCACCGCCACGGCGCCGCTATTCCGCACGGCGAACCGTTCGCCCACCATGCCGTTGATGAAGGCCTCGCCGCCGGTGGCGCCATAGAGCAACGTGTTGCCGGCAATGACGTTGTCGCACGGCATGAACTTGCAGTCCGGGTGCGCCTCCAGCACAATCCGCCCGCCCGACAGGCCCTTGCCGACGTAGTCGTTGGCATCGCCCAGCACGTGCAACGTCACGCCGCGGGCCAGGAAGGCCCCCAAGCTCTGTCCGGCCGAGCCGGTGAGGTTCAGATGAATGGTGTCGTGGGGAAGGCCCTTGGCCCCCCACTTGCGGACGATGGCGTTGCTGAGCATGGCGCCCACACTGCGGTCGACGTTGCGAACCGGCAGGTCCACCACCACGTGGTCGCCGCGCTCGATGGCGGCCCCAGCCCGCGCGATGATCTGGTGGTCCAGATGGTCGGCCGTCCGGTCGACTTGCTCGCGCGTGCGGCGAGCCGGGCCGTCCGCACCCGCCACACCCGCGAAGAGGCTGCTCAGGTCCAGCCCGCGCGCCTTGAAGTGCTCCATCGCCGAGCGAACCTTCAGCCGGTCCGCCTGGCCGATCATATCCTCGAACCGGCGGAAGCCCAGCTCGGCCATGATCTGCCGGACCTCCTCGGCCACGAATAGCATGTACCGCGTCAGGTGCTCGGGCCGGCCGGCGAAGCGCTTCCGCAGTTCGTCGTCCTGCGTGCCGATGCCCACCGGACACGTGCCAAGGTGACACTTCCGCATCATCACGCAGCCGAGGGAGACCAGCGCCGCCGTGCCGAAGCCGAACCGCTCACCGCCGAGCATGGCACCAACGACCACGTCTCGCCCGGTCTTGAGTTGGCCGTCCACCTGCACCTGGATGCGATCCCGAAGGCCGTTGAGCATCAGCGTCTGCTGGGTCTCGGCCAGGCCGAGCTCCCATGGCACGCCGGCGTGCTTGATCGACGAGAGCGGGCTGGCGCCCGTGCCGCCATCATGGCCGCTGATCAGGACCTCGTCGGCCCCTCCCTTAGCCACGCCGGCTGCGATTGTCCCGACGCCGACTTCCGCTACGAGCTTAACCGAGACCTTCACGCCCGGATTGGAGCACTTCAGGTCGTAGATCAGTTGGGCCAAATCCTCGATGGAGTAGATATCGTGGTGCGGCGGCGGCGAAATCAGCGTTACGCCCGGTGTGGAGTGTCGCAGCTTGGCAATCTCGCTGGTGACCTTATGGCCGGGCAGCTGGCCGCCCTCGCCGGGCTTGGCGCCCTGGGCCATCTTGATCTGCAGTTCCTTGGCTTGCGAAAGGTACTCGATCGTCACGCCGAATCGGCCGCTGGCGACCTGTTTGATCACACAGTTCAGCACGTCGCCGTTGTCGCTGGGCTGATAACGCGCGGGGTCCTCCCCCCCCTCGCCGGTGTTGCTGGCGGCGCCCAGGCGGTTCATGCCCGCGGCCATCGCTTCGTGGGCTTCCTTGGAGATCGATCCGTGCGACATAGCCCCGGTGCAGAAGCGCTTAACGATCTCCTGAGCCGACTCGACCTCTTCCAGCGGAACGGCCTCACCGGACGCGAACTCAAACAGCCCCCGTAGCGTGCAGGCCGATGACGATTGGTCATTGATCGCCGCAGCGTATTCGGCGTAGGCGGCGGCATCGTCCAGGCGAACGGCGTGCTGCAGACGCGTGATGGTCTGCGGCGTCCAGAGGTGCTTTTCGCCGTCGGTCCGATAGTGGTATTCGCCGCCGAAGTCCAACGTGTCGACGCCGTCGGCGTGGGCGACGGTATGTCGGGACAGGACCTCGGCCGCGATCTCATCGAGCCCCACACCGCCGATTCGACTGCTCGTGCCGGTGAAGTACTCATCGATGACGTCTTGTGAGATTCCGATCGCCTCGAACAACTGGGCCCCGCAGTAGCTTCGGAGCGTGGAGATGCCCATCTTGGAGATCGTCTTCAAGATGCCCTTCTTGATGGCCGCGATCATGTTGTCGATCAGATTCTCGGTG
>CAYRZU010000014.1:0-57997 GCA_964428895.1 uncultured Planctomycetaceae bacterium | reverse complement strand
CGTCAAAAAGGTCTGCGATGGTCGTAGACCGGAGTTCATCCGGGAAATCCCGGATGAGACCATGATCGCCAATCATTACCCGGTCTCGGGCGGCTATCTGTTTGCCGGTTCGGATCGCGCTTACGGCGGTTCGAGTTGGTGGGGCGCCTCTGAGGCGGCCGGCCCCAACGCCCCCGCCACCGAGAACACCCGCGGCCTGATCCGGTTCGACGTGTCGTCCCTGGCCGGCTTGACCGAATCGATCACTAACATCGAGTTGCGGGTCTACCAGACCAGCGGCGCTTCGACGGACGTTGGTTTCCACGTGATTACCGACCCCAACTCCAACTGGCAAGAGACCTCCGACACCGGCAGCTACAGCAGTTCTCCGGGGCACTGGAACCGCACGACCTGGAACACCAAGCTGCGTGGCCTGGGTGAAGGCTGGTACCGGTTCGACTTCGGTTGGGAAGAATGGTACGGCGTCGGCAGTGGTGGTTTCTATGAGACCCCCATCGCCAGTGCCACCACCACCGGCAGTGGCTGACAGTCGTTCAACCTCGGTGGTGATCTGGACGCCCTGATCGCTGATTGGTCCCTGTCCCCCGTGGTGGCCGGCAAGGAAGGCAACGGCGTCTTTGCCGATCCGGAAACGGGCACCGTGGTGGATAACCCCGGCCTGTTGATGGTAGCCCAGGATGGCATTTACCCGTCCTCCAGTGAGGCTGGCCTGATCGACCCGGACGGCATCCCCGACAACGGCGATGAGTTCTCCCCCTGCCCGCAGCTGATCATTACGACCGGCTGCCCGTGCCACGATTTCGATGGTGACGGCGACATGGACGCCGACGACATCGACGTTCTCTGCGCCAACATGGGCGGGAGCCTGACCTACGACGTCAATAACGACGGCATCGTGGACGAGGACGACCTGGTCTACACCATCGAGAATCTCGTCGAGTACGACACCGATGACGACGGCACGCCGGACGGCAACGGCACCTACGTGGGTGACTTTGACCTCAATGGTGTGGTCAACGCCACCGACCTGCAGATCATGAAGGGCAGCTTTGGCTCCAGTGGCGTCGGCTATGCCGCCGGCAACGCCAACTGCGACACCGTGGTCAACGCCACGGACCTTCAGATCCTCAAGGGCAACTTCGGCAGCTCGGCTGCCGGCGTTCCCGAACCGCTGACCATCGGCCTGCTGGCCGTCGGCGGCGCGGCCCTGCTACGACGCCGGAAGTAATCGCTCGATCTGACAAGAGCGTTTGAAAACCCAAAGGCGGCCACCACGCGTGGCCGCCTTTGCTTTGCGCGCGTCATTCAACAGAGCGGCCGGCGTTGCTGCGAAAGCGTAGGTAGAAGCACTCAAAAGCGCTGTTTCCGAACTCACGAACCGGGCGGGCCGGCCCGCCCGGTTCGTTCTTCCCGTTAACCCATCTTCCAAAATGTCGTTACATCCCTCCATTGTCACGTCCCGTCGCGGCCGACCTCTGCAGTAAGCTCTGCCTTTTGCTGCAGCGTTCGGTCGGGGTCGGCCGATACCAACCACAGAGGGCCGTGCGTACGTCCATGGCCCACAGTACGCGTATGTCTGAAAAGGAGACTCGCGATGAAGCGACTAGCCGTGATGCTACTTGCCACCGCCTTGTTGGCTGTGACCGCCCAGGCCGATGTGCTGCTGCTGTCGGGCGCTCGCTACGATGCGTTCATTACCGACCCCGTCCCCGTTGGCAACGGCAGTGAGGGCCTCATTGGCTTTACGCTCTACTTCGTCAACACCACCGCCGACGCCGGTTTCGACGCCGGCAGCTTCGATGGCGTCTACTTCGGTTACACCGGCATTACGGGCGACCTGCACCAGCATTACTCGACCGCCCTTGAGCCGATTTCCCCAACGTCTGAGAAGACCTTTGCGACCACCATTGACACGCACTTTGCCCAGGTCTCGGGCGACATGCTGGTCGTCTCGACTCCGACCGAAGACAACGGGCTGGCCCCCAGCGCCGAGCCCAGCGACGGCCCACCGCCGTTCGACGCCTTCGGCGAGACCAGCTTCGGCTCGTTTCTGACGGGTGTCTGGGCCGTCGACGCCGTTGCGAGCTTCGAGGTCGCCTACATCGTCATTGCCGATCCGGGCGGCCCGCTGGAGGCGGCAGCCTTTGGGGCCGGTCAGGTGCACCTGGACTTCTTCATCAGCGGCACCAAGGGCGGCGAGAGCTTCAAGCTCGACATTGGCGTGCCCGAGCCGGCCACGTTGATTCTGCTGGGCCTCGGGGCCCTGGCCACGCTACGCCGACGCCGCTAGCGACCTGTTTGCTTCGACCGCATGTAACTGGGCGACCCCGAACCGGGTCGCCCAGTTTCTTTTCTTGCCATGGGCGGCCGTGTGCGTCCGGTCCGCATTGTGCTTGCCTTCAGGGCCCGTAAGCCTATACTCAACGTCACTATGTGGACGAAGGCACTGCTGAACCGGGGGCCGGGGCCCCGTCTCCTGCTCCTATGGACCGTCGCAGCGGTCGTGGCATGGGCCGGCATCGCGGGAGCCCAGGACAACGGGACTGAGGCCATCACGCGCCCCAGCGTGGACGTGATCCTGTCCTTTACGCGCCCCGGACGGGTCGCGGACGTGCGGGTCAAGGATGGCGAAGTCGTCACCATCGGGCAGGTGCTGGTTCAGCTCGATGACAAAGTCGAGCGTGAACAAGTCGCGCGCCTGCAGGACGAGGCCGAGGAGACCCTTCACGTCGAAGCGGCCGAGCAGAACATGAACCTCAAGAAAGTCGTTCTGGCTCGAAAGCAGAAGGGCTTTGAAGAAGGCGTGGTGACGGTCCTGGAACTGGAGGAGGCCCGCGTCGACGCGACGATCTCCAAGCTGAGCATGGACCTGGCGATTTTCAACCGGGAGTTGGCCGGGCGAAAATACGCCGAAGCCAAGTTCGATCTGGAACGCATGCGCCTGGCCAGTCCCATCGACGGAATTGTGGAAACCGTGGTGGTTGAGCCCGGCGAGAGCGTCAACGCCTTGGACAAGGTCGCCCGCGTGGTCAACATCGATCCGCTCTGGATCGACGTGCCGGTTCCCCTAAACCGGGCCACCGAGCTGTCGCTGGGCCAGGTCGCCGAGGTAACGCCCGAGCGGGCGCCCGCCGAGGACACCAGCGCCGCCCGTGGCCAGATCATCCACATCGCGGCTGTCGCCGACGCGGCCAGCCACACCCTGATGGTGCGGGTGGAATTGCCCAACCCCGACGCGCGCCCCGCCGGCCAGCGAGTGAAGGTCTCATTCCCCGCCGAGGCCGCCTTGGCCGACGCCGACGCTCCGGCTCCGGCCCCCAACACACCGACCCCCGACGCCGAATCGCCGAACGCGACCGGCGCGGACACGGACAGCGAAGATAGGGAAACTCCTGAATCAGAGGAAAGTGAGTGAATCATGGCTAAAGATTCCGATGCCGCCGACGGCGCCGTCAACGATCAACCCCAAGTGTCTGCCGACGGACAGCAGCAGGTCCGCCTGCGCGTGGACGAACGCGACATGGCCACCGCCTACGCCAATGGGTTCCGCACCAACGGCACGCCCGAAGAGGTCATTCTCGACTTCGGACTGAACCTGCCGACCCCGCAGGCCGACGCCAACGCGACCCCGGAGATGGTCTTCAAGGTCACCGAACGCGTGATCCTGAATTACTTCTCGGCCAAGCGACTGGCCATTACGCTCAGCCAGGTCATCCGACGCCACGAAGAGCAGTTCGGCGAACTGGAACTGGACGTCAACAATCGTCGCAAGGACTCCTAGAGCCCCTGCAAAGGTAGTGGTGGATGGCCTCAGACGAAGCCTATAGCAGCCAGCCCTTCCTGCCGGCGGAACAGCCGACGACGGCCGAACTCATCGAGGAGCTCACGCAGTTCGATGGGGCCCCTCAGGAGTTCCTGCTCAACCTGCTGGCGGTGCAATGTCGGGTCGCCGCCGCCGAGGGCGGCGCGATCTTGCGCGCCAATGCCGAAGGGCGCCTGGAAGTGCTGGCGGTTTTTCCGCCACAGCAAGGGCCCGCCGACACCCCCCCGTCGTGGTTGGCTGCGGCGGCTGAACTGGCCGGCGACGTGATGGCCTCACGGGTGACCGCCATTCGCCCGGCGCACGCCCCGGAAGACCTGTACGGCCAGCCCGCGCGTCAGCACCTGGTGCTGATTCCCCTGCCCGGCCCGCAGGAATCGTTGCGCGGGCTGGCTGTGTTCTTGGTCACGGCCGAAACGCAAAATGCCTTGGCCGCCGCCAAGGAGAAGCTCGAACTGACGGTCAGCCTGCTGGGCCTGTATGAGATGCGCCTAACGCTGCAGCGGCGGTCGGCCGACATGCGCCGATTGCGGTCCAGCCTGGAGATCCTCGCCGCCGTCAACAACCAGCAGAGGTTCCACGGGCTGGGCATGGCCTTGGTCAACGAACTGGCCAGCCGCTGGCAATGCGAACGGGTCGGCGTGGGCTTTCTGAAAGGGAGATACGTCCGCCTGGCCTCCCTCAGCCACACCGAAAAATTCTCCCGGAAGATGCGGATCGTCCAGGACGTCGAATCGACCATGGAAGAGTGTCTCGACCAGGATGTCGAGGTGGTCTATCCGGCCCCGCCGACGACGACCTTCGTCAACCGCTGCGCCGGGGAGCTATCGAAGCGCCACGGGCCGACCTGCGTGCTGTCGCTGCCGCTGCGGCGCGAAGGCAAGTGCGAAGCGGTTCTGACCCTCGAACGCCCCCTGGAGCAGCCCTTCACGCTGGAAGAGGCCGAAGCCCTGCGCCTGACCGGCGACCTGTGCGGGGCCCGCCTGCTGGACCTCCACGAGACCGACCGCTGGTTCGGCGCCCGCTGGGCCGCCAGTTGGCGGCGAGGCCTGGGCGTGCTGATCGGCCCGAAACACACCTGGGCCAAAGCCCTGGCCATCGGGGTGCTGGCGTTCGTGCTGTTCCTGACGTTCGCCCACGGCAACAACACCGCCGAAGGCACGTTCGTCTTCGAGGCCATCGATCGGCAAGTGCTGCCCGCTCAGTTTACCGGCCAGCTCGAGGTGATCTACGTCGAGCCGGGCCAGCACGTGGACGCGGGCCAGGCCCTGGCCAAGATCGACACCGCCCAACTGCGGCTGGAGCGATCCGTCAAGGACGCCGAGTGCGAAGGTTACAAGAAGCAGGCCGACGCCGCCCTCCGCGACGGCAAGACCGCCGAAGCTCTCATCCACGACAAGCAGGTCGAGAGCATCGAGGCCGAAATCGCCGTGCTGGACCACCAGATCGCCCAGGCCACGATTCGGTCGCCCATTAACGGGGTGGTGGTCTCCGAGGACATCAAGCGCCGCATCGGCATCGGCGGGCCGGTCGAAACCGGCGACGTGCTGTTCGAGGTCGCCCCGCTGCAAAAACTGCACGCCGACATCTTCGTCCCCGAAGAGCGAATCGCCGACGTCCAGCCGGGCCAAACGGGTAAGCTGGCGGCGGCCTCGGACCCGACCAAGCACGCCGATTTCGAGGTCGAACGAATCCACCCCGTCGCGGAAGTCATCGATCAGAAGAATGTCTTCAAGGTCCGCGTCAAACTGGGCAGCACCGAACCGTGGATGCGCCCGGGCATGGAGGGCGTGGGCAAGATCTACGTCGGCCGAGCGCCTTACGGCAAACTGTGGACCCGCCAGTTGGTCAATTGGATCAGGATGCGGCTGTGGTGGTAGCCGCCGGAGCCAGTCATGCCGGTTGATCGCCCCACCTTCTCGGAAAGCTGGTATCGCGTGGGAGCCGTTCGCCCGCGATTGCGCACCACGGTCCAGGTCTACCGCCAGCACTTCCGGGGCGTGATGTGGCACGTGCTGCAAGACCCCGCCAGCAACCAGTTCTTTCGCCTCAACGAGCCGGCCTATCGATTTGTAGCCATGCTGGACGGCCGACGATCCGTCGCGGAAGTCTGGGACATCTGCAACGACCAACTCGGCGACGAGGCCCCCACCCAAGGCGAGGCCATCCAACTGCTCGGGCAGCTGTATACCTCCAACCTGTTGGCCGGCGAGATGCCCCCCGACGCCGAGGGCCTGCTCAAGCGGTTCCGTCAACGCCGCCAGCGCGAAATCCGAAGCCGCCTGATGAACATCATGTTCATCCACATCCCCCTGTTCGATCCGGAGAACTTCCTGCGGCGTTGGGAGAAAGTCCTGGGCTCGTTCTTCTCCTGGTGGGGGTGGATCGTCTGGTTGGCGTTTGTGGGCACGGGCCTGTATTTCCTGGCCGGCAAGTGGGGCGATCTGACCAACAGCGCCGAAGGTGTTCTGGACCCCGAGAATCTGCCGCTGCTGTACGTAGGCGCCCTGCTGGCAAAGGTGTTCCATGAGTTCGGCCACGCCTTCGCGTGTAAACATTTCGGCAAGCGGGAGGGAGGGGGCGAAGTCCACGAGATGGGCATCATGCTGCTGGTGTTCACCCCCTTACCGTACGTGGACGCCTCCAGCGCTTGGGCCCTGCGTAGCAAGGTGCGGCGGATCATCATCGGCGCCGGCGGCATGCTGGTCGAGATGGTCATCGCCGCCATCGCGGCAATCATTTGGGCTCAGACATCCACGGGAACGACCATCCACGCCCTCTGCTACAACGTCATGTTCATCGCCAGCGTCTCCACGATCCTGTTCAACGCCAACCCCCTGCTGCGATACGACGGGTACTACATTCTCTCGGACCTGCTGGAAATCCCCAACCTCGCCCCGCGTAGCCGCCAGTACATCTACTACCTCGTCAAGAAGTACGTCTACGGCGTCCGCCGCCCAACCAACCCCGCCCACACCCGCGGCGAAAAGGGGTGGTTCTGCTTCTACGGCGTGGCCTCGACCTGCTATCGCGTGATCATTTGCTCCGGCATCATCCTGATGATCGCCCAGCGGTTCTTCTTCATCGGGGCCATGCTGGCCGTCGGCGCCATCATTCTGTGGTTGGTCGTGCCGCTCGGTAAGTTCGTCCACTATCTGGCGACCAGCCAGGAACTGACCCGCGTTCGCCCCCGAGCCATCCTGACCACACTGGCGTTTCTGATCCTCGTCGCCGGCGGCGTGGGGGCGATCCAAGTCCCCGACCGCGTTCGAATCGAGGGCGTGGTCGAGCCCGTCCACGTGGAGATCATTCACGCCAAGGTCAACGGCTTCCTGGCCGACTTCGCCGACAATGAGACACCGGTCGGCCCGGACACCACCCCGCCCGTTCACCTGATCACCTGCACCAATCCGCTACTGGACGCCCAGGAAAAGGGCCTGGCCGCCAAGCTGGAGCAGATCGAAACGCGCCTCTGGGCGGCCCGAATGGAAGAGCAGCATCTGGTTCAGTCCCTGGTCAACCAGCGCAGCGCCGTCACCGACCAACTCACCCGCGTCCGCCAACTGAAGGACTGGCTGACGTTGCTGCCGGACGCCCATGGGGTGTGGCTGACCTTCGACCTCGAGACCAAGCGCGGCGCTTACCTGGAGGCCGGCGATCCGATCGGCATGATCGTCAGCGCCGACGATCTGCTGATCCGCGCCACGGCGGACCAGGAAGTCGGCCCCATGTTGATGAGCGAGGTCGGAACGGATGAGACCATCCGGCTCGTGGATATCCGCGTGCGCGGGCGTCCGGAGGACCGCCTGAACGGCGCCATTGAGGACATCTACCCGGCCGGCTACGAGCGCCTGCCCTCAGCGGCGCTGGGCTACAACGCGGGCGGCAAGATGGCCACGGCCACCGATGATCCGCAAGGCCTCAAGGCCACCGAGCGGTTCTTTGAGGTCCGGGTGCGCCCCGACGCCAACAGCAAGGTCCGACTCCTGTCGGGTCAGCGCGTGGTCATCCGCCTGGAACTGTCGGCCAAGCCTCTGGCGCTGCAGGGGTGGCTGGCCTTGCGTCGCCTGGTCCAACGGCGATTCAACATTCTCTAATGCCCGAGCTGCCCAGCACAACCTGGCGAATGCTCTCCCAACGCCGCCCCGGCAAACCCCTCCCGACCGGCCTCGACGCGATGTGGGATTCCGCCGCCGGCTGGGTCAAGCGGGCCCAGACCCGCCGACGCAGCTTCCTGGCCCGGGCCAAAGTCGTCTGCCAGTTGGAAAACCAATTCGCCGACGCCGCCGACGCCAAGCTCCGCGAACACGCCGAGGACTTCCGCGAACGATTTCGACGCGGGCGAGAGACCGACGACGACGTCAATCGCGCCTTCGCCCTGGTCCGCGAAGTCGCCCGCCGCCAGGTAGGTCTCAAGGCCTATCCGGAGCAGGTCGCCGGGGCCCTGGCCTTGGAGGCCGGCTGCATCGTCGAAATGGCCACAGGGGAGGGCAAGACGCTGACCGCCACCTTGCCGGCAACCATCGCCGGCTGGCGCGGGCGCGGCTGTCACATCATTACCGCCAACGACTACCTCGCCCAGCGTGATGCCGACGAAATGGCCAGCGTCTACCGCAACTGCGGCCTGGACGTCGCCTACATTCAGCAGGAGACCGAACCGCCCCAACGCCGCGCCGCTTACCTGGCCGACGTAACCTACACCACCAACAAGGAGGTCACCGCCGACTTCCTGCGCGATCGGCTCGCCCTGGGACGCGTGACCGACCTGCCGGAGGCGTTGTTGGCTAAGCTCGTCGAGGGTCAAGGCGCCGGCACCGACCGCTTGGTCCAGCGAGGCCTGGCCCGGGCCATCGTCGACGAGGCCGACTCGATCCTGGTCGATGAGGCCGTCACCCCCCTGATCATCTCCGGCGACGCCCCGAACCCCCAACAGGTCGAAGCCTTCCAACAAGCGGTCGGCCTGGCCGCCCAACTTCAGCCCAACACCCACTACAAGATCTCGCAGCGCTACCGCGAAGTGGAACTGACCAACTCCGGGAAGCGGAGGGCGACGGAACTGGCCGAGCCGCTCGGCGGCATCTGGGCCGGCGCCCGGCGGCGAGAGGAAATGGTCACCCAGGCCCTGACGGCCAAGGAGCTGTTCCAACTCGACAAGCAGTACGTGCTGCAGGATGAGAAGGTCGTGATCGTCGATGAATTCACCGGGCGACTCATGCCCGACCGCGAATGGCGCGACGGGCTGCACCAGGCGGTGACCGCCAAGGAAGGGCTGGAGGTCGTCCCCCCCAAGGACACCTACGCTCGGATCAGCTTCCAGCGGTTCTTCCGAATGTACCGGAAGCTCTCGGGCATGACGGGCACCGCCGCGGAGGCCTGGAAAGAGTTTTGGCAGGTCTACCACATGCCGATCGTGGTGATCCCCACGCACAAGCCGTGCATTCGGCAAATGCTTCGCCCCCGCGTCTTCGCCGACCAGTCCGACAAGTGGGCGGCCATCGTTGCCGACATCAAGGCACTCAACAAGACCCAGCGACCGGTGCTGGTCGGCACCCGAAGCGTCCGCGCCAGCGAACACCTGTCCAACCTGCTGGTCGCGGTCGGGCTGGACCACCAGGTGCTCAACGCCGTCCGCCACGCAGAAGAAGCCCAGATCGTCGCCAGCGCCGGCCAGCCCGGCCGGATCACGGTGGCCACCAACATGGCCGGGCGCGGCACCGATATCAAGTTGGGACGCGGCGTGGCTGAGTTGGGCGGGCTGCACGTGATCGCCACCGAACGTCACGAGGCCGGACGCATCGACCGGCAGCTCTTTGGCCGGTGCGCCCGCCAGGGAGACCCGGGCACGGCGTTGGCCTACGAGGCCCTCGAGGACGAACTGCTCCAACGACACGCGCCCACGGTGTCCCGCATCATGAAGAAGCGGTTCGTCCGCGCCTCCGGAGAGATTTCCTCACCCCTGACGCGGCGCCTCTTTGACCGCACCCAACGCCGCGCCGAGAGCATGGCCCTTCGCCAGCGCAAGGGCGTGCTCAAGACCGACGACTGGCTGGACCAGTACCTCGGTTTTACCGGCAGAGAGGTCTAGGTAGACCGGCCACGCCAATTGCTCGGGCGAATCGTCGAGAAGCCCCCCCCGATGCGTGGCCACATCCGACCGTCCTCGGGTCTTAACCTTAGGAAGAAATGAGTCATTATCTGGCATCTCAGGCCCCTTGGGCGGCTCGAACGCTGTCAACGGTCAGCTTTCGGCCGGGGGCCAGCTCTCTCGCCGATCCTCACAACCCCATTCGAGAACTTGTGTTAACGTAAGTCCTTGCCGGGGAATTTTTTATCTCACTGAGAGGGCTTTTTCGGGTTGTGGCGTCCGGGCCCCCTGAGTATAATTACTTGAGTAACGGTGGATGTTACGCGTGTGCTAGCTTCCCAATTCCCGGTATCGCGCAACGCAGCTCTACGGAGTGGTTCCTGGAGCAAACAGTCCACGTAGGACACAAGGAGCAGACAATGAAGAGAATTGCCGTCATGCTGTTGGTTGCTGCCGTCTTTGCCGGCACGGCCAACGCAGACATTCTGCTGTTCTCGGGTGCTCGGTATGACGTTTCGATTACCGACCCCGTCGCTGTCGGCGACGGCAGCGAAGGTCTGGTCAGCTTCGTCCTGAAGTTTACGAACACCACGGGCGATGCTGGTTATGACGCTGGTTCTGTTGACGGTGTTTACTTCGGTTACACCGGCATCAGCAGCCAGTTGCACCAGGAGACTTCGCCGGCGCTGTCTCCGACATCGCCGACCGCTGACAACACGTTTGCAACCGTCATCGACACCCACTTCATGGATATCGCTGGCGATATGCTGGTCGTCTCTCCGGCAACGGAAGACACCGACGTGTTGGTCAGTAGCGAAGCCCCCGCTGTTGCCCCGCCGTTCGACGCCTTTTCGCACACCTCGTTTGGTAGCAACCTGACGGGCGTGTTCGCTGTCGACGCGGCTCCGGTGTTCGACCTGGCACAGGTCGTTGTTCCGGCCAGCATCATCACCGGGTATGACGTTATGCCCACTGGCTGGATCCACGTTGACCTGTTCGTCAGCGGCACCAAGGGTGGCGAAGCCTTTAATTTCTGGCTTGACGTCCCCGAACCGGCCACGATGAGCCTGCTGGCCATCGGTGGTCTGGCTGCTTTGATTCGTCGTCGTAAGTAGTCTCAACGCGACGTTTCATCCGCCAAAAAAAGAGGCGGTGTCCGAAGGGCGCCGCCTCTTTCCTTTTGCGCCGGCCGAAGAGGCGGTTAGGCTATGCCCACCGAACAGACGCGGACGAGAGGCCCATCCCATGGCAAAGCGAACGCAGACCGTCCTCCTCAGTGGCGTGGCAATGGCGATCCTGGCTTCGGCCGCAGTGGCTTGGCACGCCGGCGGACACCGCCGGGCCACCGCCTTGGCGGCCAATGCCCTGCCGGACGCCCTACCGGACTTCTTCCGAAACGGAACCGATCTTCTGACCCACTGCGCCTGCGATCCGGACACCTTCCGGCGTCCCTTCGCTCAGGACGAACTCCATGAGGCCGCCGCGCCCGAGCACTACTTTGACCTCGAACCCCTCAATGGCGGCGACATCCCCCGCAAGCGGCATGACTTCTTAGCGTGGTGTTTCGCCAACGACATCCCGCCGGCCGCCGTCGGCCTGGCGCCCTATGCCATCACCGAATGGACCCAGCGACTAACCGTCGCGTTCGCCGAGCATCGGCGCTGGCCCAACGACCCGAACATCCAAACCAAGTGCCTCGTCTACGCCGGCCTGCTGGCCCACTATGCCCAGGACCTCTGTCAGCCGCTGCACACCACCATCCACTACAACGGGCGAGCGGACGCCGACGGCCGAAGCCCCAAGACCGGCATCCATCAGAAGGTGGACGCGCTGCCAGGCAAGTTGCCTGCCTCGGCGATCCCAACCATCGGTCCGGGCGGCTTGGGACCGTTCGACGATCTGTTCGCCGGCATTGTCGCCCAACTGCACGCCTCCCACGCCCGAGTCGACCGGGTCTATGAATTGGAGGATCAACTGCCCGCCGAGACGGCCCCCCTCGACGCCGACAGCCCTGTTGCCGCCTTCGCCGCCGAGCAGCTCAAGGCCGCGGCCACCTTCACGGCTCGGCTGTACCTGACGGCTTGGGTCAATTCGGCCGACATCGAACTGCCCGACTGGCACGATCGATCGGGCGAGACAGACCCCGACTAAGCACGCGGCCCTTGCCTTCGGCCCGTCAACGACTACCATGTCGCTCTGGCCGCATGGTGTATTGAACCACGAAGCGGAGGCACCCAATGGCAGCGAAGAAGATCGCCTGTGTCGGCGCCGGCAGCTTGTACTTCTGCGGCGCTATCGCCAACCTCGTCAGTCGGGCCGAGCTCGCCGACAGCGAAATCGTTCTCTACGATCTGGTCCAGGACAAGTCCGACCGCATGGCGGCCATGGGTCAGCGTCTGACGGATGAGGCCGGTCACGGCCTGACCGTTCGGGCCGCCGAGACCTCCGAGGACACACTCGACGGGGCCGACTTCGTGTTGACCAGCATCGGTGGCAGCGGCGGTACGGCTCTTAGCGTGTATGGGTCGTACTACCATCGCGCCGACATGCACATCTCCGCCAAGTACGGCCTGTACCAGGTCATCGGCGACACCTGCGGGCCGGCCGGCATGATGATGGCCTTGCGGGCGATTCCGGCCTACGTCGACCTGTGCGCCCAGATGGAACGCCACTGCCCGGCCGCCATCCTGATAAACCACACCAACCCCATGGCCCCGATCTGCCGGGCCATGCGGAAGTACTCCTCGATTCAGACCGTCGGCATCTGCCACGGCGTGCAGAACACCATCGAGCGGATCGCCACGGTGCTCGACTTGCCGCCGGCCGAGCTGGACTGCACCTGGGCGGGCACGAACCACTACTACTGGTTCCTGAAGGTCGCCCACAACGGCCAAGACGTCACTGATGAACTGCTGGCCAAGGTCATCGACATCCCCGGCGACGAGGATGACATCCTGTGGCGACAGCTCAGCAAGGTCTACGGCTACGTGGTGGGCATCCCCAGTGGCAATCATCTGATCGAGTTCTACCCGTGGGCCACCCGCGTAGCCGGCCAATCCGACCAGCCCCAACACCTGGCCGACACGGCCGGGCGACACGGGTTCAACGCGAACGACCCCTTCCCCACTCGCGACGACGCCAGCGACGAAGACATCGCCAAGTGGGCCAAGATGTACGACGATGCGCTGGCCGGCGCCGCCATCCCCGACCGATCGGCCCCACGGGCCTTCGGGGATGAGCCCGTCGACGACATGATCGTCGCCCTCACGGAAGGTCGAAACGAGACCTTCATCTTGAACCTGCCCAACCAGGGCGTCTTCAGCAATCTGCCCAACGAGGCGTTGGTGGAAGTCGCCGCAACGTCCGATTCGACCGGGTTTCAGGGCGTGTCCGTCGGCGAGTGTCCTCGGGTGTTGAAGGGCATGCTGGAGAAGCGATTCGTCTGGCAGGAACTTATCGCCGATGCGGCCGTCTCCGGCAGCCGCCAATACGCGCTGCAGGCGATGCTGCTGGACGAGATGGCCCTGGGCCCGGCCGACAACGAGGCCCTACTGGAAGACCTTCTCGAAGCCAGCCGCGAACGCCTCCCCCGGTTCTTCGCCTAACGGATCAGGCGCAGCTCATCGGGCAACGCCGGCGTGGCCCCCGCCTGGGTGCACACGTAGCCGGCCACACGCTCGGCCCGTTCGTGAATCGCCGACAGCGGCAGCCCGGCCAACATGCCCAAGGCGACCACCGCAGTAAACGCGTCGCCGGCGCCAATGCTATCGACCACCGCCACCTGCGACGCCGGGCGAGACGACGTCTCGTCGGCCGTCACAAGCTGGCTGCCTCTCTCGCCGCACGTCAACGCCACCAACCGAAGGGAAAACCGCTCTACCAGCGCCGCTACGGCCACGGATGGATCCTGAGCCAAGCCCAGCAGTTCGGCCACAACGGGCAGTTCCTCATCGTTGAGCTTCAGCACGTTGGCTGAGTCTAGGCATGCCGAGATGATCTCCCCGCTGTAATAGTGCTGACGAAGATTGATGTCGAAGATACGCAACGCAGCCCCGGTGGCGGCCAGGCATTGGGCGATCGTCTGACGAGACACCTCCCCCCGTTGAGCCAGAGACCCGAAACATACCGCGTCCGCGGTGCCCACAACGCCCAACACCTCCTCCGACGCCGGCAGAAAGTCCCAGGCTACGTCCTGATGGATAATGAAGGTCGGCTTGCCGGCCGCATCGAGTTCCACGGTTACGGTCCCCGTGGGATGGACCGGATCAACCGCCACCGCCCTGCGATCCACGCCTGCCGCATCGAGTCGGGCGAGAATCTCTCCCCCCAAGGAATCGTCGCCGACGCAACTGGCCACCGCCCCGCGCGCGCCCAGACCCGCGGCGTGAAAAGCCACGTTGGCCGGCGCGCCGCCCAGCACGCGGCCGGTCGGAAGCAGGTCCCACAGCACTTCGCCCAGTCCGACAATGCTCGGCCGGTCCTGATTGGGTTGACTACTCATCGACGCTCTCCTTCTCGCCGGCCATTGTAGGCCATCCGATTTCCGCCGCAACGGCTCGACCGTCGCCTTTACACCTTCACCCCAACGACCTAGATTGTTGGCATGAAGATACTCATCACGGCCGGCCCGACATGCGAAGACCTTGACCCGGTGCGATTCCTGACCAACCGCTCGTCCGGCCGGGCCGGCTACGCCCTCGCCTCCGAGGCAGCCGCTCGAGGCCACGAGGTGGTGTTGGTGGCCGGCCCCACCCATCTGCCCCCCCCGGAGGAGGTCGAGTTCAGGCCTGTTCGCAGCGCCGAGGACATGCTGGTGGCGGCCCTGGAGGCGTTCGCCTCCTGCGAGGCGGCCATCCTGACCGCAGCGGTGGCCGATTACAAACCGGCCGAATACAGCGAGGCCAAACTCAAGAAGGCTAACGGCGACCTGAAGCTTCGGCTGATTCGAACGGCCGACATTGCCCAGCAGTTGGGGCGGGTCAAACGCGACCAATTCATTATCGGTTTCGCCTTGGAAACCGACGCCGGGCACGAGGCCGCCCAGGCCAAGCTGAAGGCCAAGAACTGGGACGCCGTCGTCCTGAACCATCCGGACACCTTCGATGCCGCTGACATCCATGCCGAGGTCTTCTGCCCGGACACGCAGTGGGCCGACCTAGGCCGTCTCGATAAGGCCCAGTTCGCTGCGGTGATCCTGGATCTTCTCGAGCAGAGACCCCCCCTCGCCTGATGTGCACCGTCACCGCGCAATAGCGAGGCCGAGCGCCTTGATCGCCCGGCCTCGATTGCGTCATCCGTTTCTGCGATCTACGCCAACGCGTCGACCTCGGCCAACACGTCCACGCGGACGTCCACATCCGCCAGCATGGCGTAGCCGGTCACGGCCAGTTCGCCGCCGGTCCGCTGGTAGCCGTAGTCGTTCTGCATCAATGCCAAATCGGTCGCAGTCACGGTCCCGTCGCAGTTCAGGTCACCGTCGGCCCAGCCGCCGAGCTGGCCGTAGTTGTTGGCCAGCAGAAGCAGGTCGGTGGCATCCACCGTGCCGTCCAGGTTCACGTCACCAAACCGGGTATTCAAGATGCTCTCGACCAAAACCGCCAGGTCGTCGGCGTCGGCGTCGCCGTCGCTGTCCAAATCGAACTTCGGATGGGGCGCTAGGCCCACGTTGGCGCCGAGCAGATCGATGTCCGCAGCGTCGACGTCGCCGTCGCTGTCCATATCGCCGGCCAAGCCTGGCGTGTATTGGTTGCCGAGGTTCTGGCCGATGATGATCTCATCCCAGGCCAATGTCAGCCGGATGATGCCCGGAACGGCCGTCGGCAATGCGTCGCCGGCCAAGCCGACCACTTCATTCATGCCGGTTCCCACGTCGAAGTAGCCCAGCACCGACCCGTCAGCCGGGTCGATCCGGTAGACCGAGGAGCCGGCGTCCACCGCCGCGCCCAGCAATTCCCCATCGGCGTAGGCCAGGCCACCGTTCAGCGTGGCCAGGCCCGTGTCGTAGGTCGCCAGAACCGTTCCATCGGCCGGGTCGATCTTGAGGACCTGTCCCGATCCGTTGGATGCGAACAGCACGTCCAGGTCGTGCGCAGCCGTCAGCCCGCCGGAGGCGTCCCCGGCAATCGCCAGCGTCTGCAGGAGGGCATCCGTGGCCGGATCCCACACCGCCACGGCGTTGGCCAGGTACTGGATGTAGAGGTTCCCGTCCAGGTAGGCCAGGCCTCGGATGGCGTAGACGGCGCCAAACGTCAGGGCGTCGGAATCGAGCACTGCGCCGGTGTCCAGGTCCAGTTCATACAGGGTCGGCGCCAGCATGTCGTTGGCGTCGACGTAGAACAAGCTGTCAGGCCCAACGGCCATGCCCTGTAGGCCCTGGTACTGAACGCTGGCGGGCCCGGCGAAGCTATTGAGCGTGCTGCCGTCCGTCGAGTCGAACTCGAAGATCGTCACGGTGTTGTCTTCGTTGGCCTCGGCGGCGAAGGTGCGGCTGTCCGGGTCCTGCCATGTCGTGGTGCTGGCCAGATCGTCCGGATACGGGCTGATGCGGATTTCATAGTTGCCGGCCGGCAAGTCCACGAAGTGATAGCAGCCGGTCTCGGTGGTCAAGAGGATCGTTTCGTCGCCGTTGAGATCCATGTCGGCCGAGGTGGTGGTGGCCACTACGGTCGCACCGTCCAGATCGTACAATTCCACGGTCAGTCCGTTGATGCCGCGTTCGGCGCCCTCGCGCACGCCGTTGCCGTCATCGTCCAGGAAGACTTGTCCGTAGATCTCCGACGGGACCTGCACCACCTCCAGGTTGAACTCGACTTGATCGGTCTGGCCGTAGGTCGGATCGCTATCGGCGACTTCAATCGTGAAGGTATGCACCCCCACGTCGCTACTGAGGCCGGAGATTTCCCCGGTCGTGCCGTTCAGGCTCAGGCCGCCCGGCAAGGCGCCAGCGGCGAGGGTGTAGGTGTACGGCGTCGTGCCGCCGGTGGCCGCCACGAAGGTGGAATACGCATAGCCGTCGGTGGCGTCCGGCAAGGCCGGGGCCGTCGTGATCGCCAACCGGTCCACCACGGGAATCCTGAACTCCCGCGTGGCGAGGGCCGCGACATCGTCAACGACTTGAACGGTGAAGGTGTATTCGCCCGTGGCTGTCGGTGAACCGGAGACCAGCCCGGTGTCGGTGGCGATGGTCAGCCCCGGGGGCAAGGCGCCGTCGGAGATGGTGAAGGTGTACGGGGCCGTGCCGTTCTTGGCGTCGACGTCGAAGTTGTAGCTCTCGCCGGTGAAGCCCAGATCCGGCGTGCCTATCATCACCGCCAGGTCCATGGGCGCCACCGCCAGGGAGGGGTCACCGTAGAGCGTGGTGCAATAGACGACCGCCCGCACTTGGGCCGTGCCAATCTGGCCCATGTTGTCCTCGTGGCTGTCGGCGTTCATGGCGCCGAATTCGTTGAGGCCCTCGTTGAAGAAGGCGTCCCAGAACTGCCGGTTGAGGATGTGGCTGGGGCCACCGGTGTAGTTGTAGTAGAACCATCCGTAGCTGCTGTTCAGCACGGCCGCGGCGGCCCCGTGGCGGGTGTAGGTGGTCAGGTGTTCGGCCACGGACTCGCCCCGCATGTACCCGGGCCAACACGCCTGGGAATACAGGAAGAAGAAGTTGTCGTTGGTCAGGCCGCTATCGTATGAGCCACTGCTGGTCTGCATGACGATGTCGCCGTTGCCGTGGCCGATGTGGTTGAAGATCGCGTACTGGTCGGTATTGATGTGGTTGATGATGGTGCCGGACGACCAGCCCTGATCCTTGGCGTAGAGCGTATCGACGTTGAAGTCCGGATCCAGGTTGAAATACCACGTGCGGATCTCTTCCAGCGACTCCTTGGCGTATTCGGTCACGCCGGCGCCCGAGGCGAGCCACTCGCCGACCATTTCGGCGTTGTAGCGATAGTCGTCGTGGAGGGAATCTTCGTAGGTAATGGTCTTGTAGACCCAGTTGCTCATGCGGGTGACGTTGTCGAAGGCGGCGCGGCCGATGTAGACCTCGGCGTAGAAGTCCACGCTGTCCTCGCCGTATTCGCCGTAGTTGCCGTCCCCGTCGCCGTCGAAGGTGCCGTCGAGGCACTGGTAGTAGAAGTCCGAGTCGATGTAGTCCGGGCTGATGCCGTAGACCCACAGATGGCGCGTCGGTACGACAGAGTGGTCACCCGCCATCAGGACGTAGTCGACCTCCCAGCCGTTGTAGGCATCGATGATGAAATTGCGAATCTGCTCGGGGTTATCGGCGCCGGTGTAATTGGCGTAGATGTCCTCGACCGTGACCGTGGTCACGGAAAAGCCCAAGGCCTCCTTATGGGTAACGAAATCTTCGAGGGTGTAGTCGGCGGTGGCGCCAACGAAGGTATCGCTGGTGATGATGAGGTAATCGTAGCTGTCGGCCGGGTCGACCAAGCTGCTCAGCGGCGCCCCGCCGAGGGGTTGGGCGATCTGGGCGTAGCTGGCCAGGGCGTTGGGGTTGTCGACTTCGTCGATCAATGGATCGATGGTGTCCACGCGGTAGTCGATAACGGACCCGTCGCCCAGGGTGCCGACCTCGGGAGTCAGCGCGACGTTGAGCAACATGGCATCCAGGCTTAACACCCGGTCGTATTGCGGGCGGTAGTGAACGGGGAACAGATTAACGACGAGGATCTCCACGCCGCGCTGCATCTGGGTGGTCACGACCTCGAACAGGCCCGTCGCCGACCCCACCGTGAAGGTCCCGGAAGGATTGCGCCGATCAAAGGAGATCGCCTCGGTGGCGACCTCCAGGGCGACAACATTGTTGAAGATGGTCAGATCGTCTGTGTCGACCGTCACGGTCACGTCGGCCACGTCGGTCCCGTAGGGAACGACGATCTCGGCGGTGGTATAGGGCAGCAGTTCGCCGCCAACACCAACGGCCGAGTTGGCCAGATCGCCCATGGAGACGCGGCAGACCGGGGCACCCAGAGCGCCGTCCGCGAGGCCTTCCAATTCCAGCGCCGGCATGTCGTATTCGACCTGAATGGCCGTCGCCGCAGACAGCAACTCCGTGGCGATGACGCTTGAGGTCTCGCCGGACAGCAGCAACCGGGGTTCCAGTGTCTCGAGGCGAGCGCGGCTTGCCGACTGGACTAGTCCGTTTTCTCTCACGGCAGACCCTTTCCGTTGGTGTGGACGTTGGCCCACATGGCCCGACCTATGTTCATCCCTTACGTGCATCAACTGCGAGGCGTCGCCTCGCAGACATCACGCCTGCAACCCCCGAGGAGAACACCCCTAAACCAGGACAGCTAAGCCCAATCACGCGTCCCTGTCAACCGTCCGGCGTGAGCTTGACTACACGCCCTAGACGGCGATCTCGGCGAGGATGTCGACGCCGGCCTCGCCATCACCCAAGAGCATCGAGCTGCTGGCCGCGGGGGTTCTCTGGAAACCGAACGTCGTCTGCACGATCTGCAGATCGGTCACCGTCACCAGGCCATCGCCGTTGGCGTCTCCGTCGGCCCAATCGCCGGCCTGGCCGTACTGATTGGCCATCAGCAACAGGTCGGTGGCATCCACCGCGCCGTCGAGGTTCACGTCGCCGAGCTCGGCATTGAGCGCGTCATAGATCAGCACGCCCATGTCGTCGACATCGGCAGCGTCGGCCGGACGAGGTAACTCGTCCGTGCTTGCGCTGATAGCCACTTCTTCGGTGGCTTCGTCGGCAAGGGCCGCTGAGGGGCCCAGGCCCTCAGCGCCAACGTCTTCGGCCTCGGGTTCGCCCAGAAGCATGGTGCTGCTGGCGCCGCCGGTTCTCTGGAAGCCGAAGGTGCTCTTCATAATCTGCAGATCGGTCACCGTCACCAAGCCGTCGCCGTTGGCGTCGCCGTCGGCCCAGCCGCCGGCCTGACCGTATCCAGCCGACAACAATTGCAGGTCGGTGGCGTTGACCACGCCGTCCAGGTTGATGTCTCCGATTTCCGTGTTCAGGATGTCGTGGACGAGGACGGTCACATCGTCGCCGTCGGCATCGCAGTCCCCGTCGAGGTCGAGCATAGGATGCACGCCCACCGGGCCGAAGCCAGCCCAGAGCACATCGACGTCGGCGGCATTGACCAGTCCGTCGTCGTTCATGTCGCCCCGGAGGCCCAGCCACTGGTTGCCCAATTTGGCGCCCAGTGAGATCTCGCCCCAAGTCACGGTTAAGGCCATCACGCCCGTGCTCAGCGCAGGCAAGGCGTCGCCGGCCAGGGCCGAAACGTTGTCGTAGCCAGTCCCCACGATGAGGGTGCCCAGAATCGATCCGTCCGCCGGATTGATCCGATAGACCGCCTCGCCGGCGTTGACACCCACGCCCAGCAGTTCGCCGTTGTTGAAGGCCAGCCCGCCGTCCAGGCTCGACAGGCCTGTGGTGAGGGTGGCCAAGGTGGCCCCCGTGGCCGGGTCGATCTTCAAGATGTCGCCGGCTGCGTTCGACCCGAACAGCACGCCCAGCTCCTGGGCGCCGGCCAAGCCGCCGGCAACGTCGCCGGAAATCGCCAGCGTGGTCACCAGCGAATCGGTCGCCGGATCCCAGACCGCCACAGAATTGGCCAAGTACTGGATATACAGATTTCCATCCAGATACGCCAAGCCCTTGATGGCGTAGACGGCGCCGAAGGTCAGCGTGTCGGAATCGAGCACCGCACCGGTATCCAGGTCTAGTTCATAGAGCGTGGGCGAGAGCATGTCGTTGGCGTCGACGTAGAACAGGCTGTCCGGTCCGACCGCCATGCCCTGCAGCCCGGAGAACTGCACGTTCTGCGGCCCGGCGAAACTGTTGATCTCGCTGCCATCGGCCGGATCAAACTCGAGAATGTTCACGCTGTTGTCGCCGGCCACTTCGGCGGCGAACACGCGGCCGACCGGATCCTGCCAGGTTGTCGTAGCCGCAAAGCCGCTCTGGCTGACCTGGCGGATGAAGTAGTCGCCGGCCGGGGCGCTGGCGAAGTAGAAGCAACCGGTCTCGGTCTGAGGATTGATGGACTCGTCACCATCGAGGTCCATGTTGGCCGTGACCGTGGTGGCCACGACGACGCCGGTGGCGGCGTCGACCAGCTCCACCGTCCACCCGTTCAGGCCGAACTCGCCGGTGTCGTGGGCGCCGTCGCCGCTGGTATCGCCGAAGACCTGCCCGTAGATCTGGGCCGGCACGGCGGTGACGTCCAAGGTGAAGGCCTGTGATGCGGTCTGACCGTAGATCGGGGCGCTGTCGCTGACCTCGATGGTGAAGTCGTACTGGCCTTGGGCGGTGGTCGTGCCGGAAATCTCTCCGGTGACCGGGCCCAGAATCAGCCCCGCCGGCAAGGCGCCGTCGGTGATCGCAAAGGAGTAGGCGGCCGTGCCACCGGTCACGGTAATGAAGGTGCTGTAGGCGACGTTGTCATACGCGCCCGGAAGGCTCGCAGCCGTCGTAATGGTCAGCCGATCGAGAACCGGAATCGTAAACTCGCGCGAGGCGGTGTCGGCGGCGCCATCGGTGACTTCGACGGTAAAGGTGAACTCGCCGGTAACCGTCGGCGTGCCGCTGATCACGCCGGTCGCTTCGGTCAGCGTCAACCCATCCGGCAGGGCTCCTCCGATCAAGGCCCACGTCGTTCCGCCGGCGGCATGCTTGGCCTCCAGCGTCATGGAGTAGGATTCGCCGTCGTAGGCCCAGACCGGGTCGACATCCCTAACGGCCAGATCTAAGCTGACAATCTCCAAAGACGGGTCGCCAAAGATCGTCGTGCCATAGATAACCGCCTGGATGTACCAGGTGCCGATGTCGCCGAGGTTGTCGGTGTGGCTATCCGCGTTCATCGCGCCGATCTGGTTGATCTCTTCGCCGAATAGCGCATCCCAGAACTGGCGGTTGAGGACGTGCGACGGGCCGTCGATGTAGCCGGGGTAGTACCAGCCGAAGGTGCTGTTGAACATCCCCGCCGCGGCGCCGTGGCGCGTGTGCGTCGTTAGGTGCTCGGCGACACTGCCGCCGGGGCCCAGATAGCCCGGCCAGCATCCCTGAGAGTAGATGAAGGAGAATTTATCATTGGTCAGGTAGGCGTCATAGTCGTCCTGGTGCGTCTGCATGACGATGCCGCCGTTGCTGTGTCCGAGGTGGTTGTAAATGGCGTGGGTATCGGAGTTCATCTCCGCAATGATCTCGGTGGCTCCCCAAGCCTGATCGGCCTCGTAGAGCGTATCCACCTGGAAGTCCGGATCCTGGTCGAAGTACCTCGTGTGCAGATCCTCGAGGCTGTTCTTGGAGTATTCCGTCACGCCGCCGCCGAACCCGAGGAATTCGCCGACCATCAGGGCGTTGTAGCGATACGGATCGTTGATGCTGTTCTCGTAGGTGATGGTCTTGTAGACCCAGTTGCTCAGCTTGGTGGCGTCGGCGAAGGGCGCGCGGCCGAGATAGACATCGGAGACGTAGTCCGGGCTGTCCACGATGTATTCGCCGTAATACCCGTCCCCGTCGGCGTTGAAGTCACCGTCAAGGCCCTGGTAGTACTTGTCCGAGTCGATCAAGTCCGGGGAATTCCCGGGGACCAACAGCTTCCGCAACGGGATGACCGACGAATCGCCGGCTAGCAGAACGAAGTCCGTCTCCCAACCGTTGTAGGCGTCGATAATGAAATTACGAATCTGCTCCTGCGAGTCGGCGCCGGTGTAATTGGTGTAGATGTCCTCGACCGTCACCATTGCGACGCTGTAGCCCAGCGATTCCTTGTGGGTGATGAAGTCGGCCATGTCATAATCGGCCGACGCGGTCGCCAGAGTGTTATTCGTGATGATCACGTAGGTGTAGGTATCGGCGGGGTCGACCAGACTGCCTAGGGTCGCCGGTGACGAAACGACCCCTGCAGCTTCGTAGCTGGCCAGCGCAGCGGGGTTATCCACCTGATCGGCCAGGGGCCGTATCTCGTCCGGCCGGTACAGAAGCTCATTCGGCTGGGCCGCCGTCGCGTCGCTCGGCGTCAACTGCACGCTCAGCGCCAAGGAATCAAAATAGGAGACCGTCTCGGCCTGGTCGGCGTATTCCACCGGGAAGAAGTTCACCACGAGGATATCCACACCGCGCCGCTGCTGAAGCCCCACGACCTCGTATCCGTCCGACCGGTCAATCCAGTCCATCGGCGCAGTCGTCAGGCCGTCGTTGGCGATCAGCATCTCGCCTTCTTCCAGCGTGTATTGACCTTCCAGGAAGATTCTCTCCCCGGTCTCAACCAGCACGTCGGCCACGTCGTAGCCGTAGGGGATAACCACTTGCGTCGAGACAGACGGCAACAACACCTGGCCCGTTCCGCCGGACAGCTGCTCATCTCCCAGTACGACACGGGAGATGGGCCCGGCCTCACCGGTGTAGGCCTGTTCGATCTGCAGCGCGGGCAGATCATATTCGAGCTGGATCAGACCGGCGCTGGCCGTCAAGTCCAGGCATTCCACGGATGACGCCGCGCTGAGAAGCAAACGTGGTTCGAGGTTTTCGATGACAGCCTTGTCTAGACGATTCCTACGAGAGTGGGTATCCACAGTGTGCCCTTCCGCTCGGCCTTTTCCGGCCGCATGCTCTGAGGCGAGCCCTCACAATGCACAAACGATGGTGGGATGTCCGTCCCGTCCATGAGCGCCCGTCCGACCTATCTGGTAGTCGAAACAAACCTTACCGCTATCCCGCCGAACGGTTTCGCGTCGATTCGCCCGGGCCCTCCTGACGAGTCTACACAATCAAACTAGTTTAAGGTAACCACCCCACGAAGTCAAGGAAGGTCGTGGGGATGGAATTGAAGTTAAAGCCCTTCAAGCCAAAACGTTAAAGACAGTTACCGTCGGGGGCCAGACCCCGGGGCCATCTTTACAAGTTTCGGATCGAATTTCGCTATCGGTTGGACCAGATCGCGCTGGGCAGCCATGACTGTCTCAATATCCTTATACGCCATGGGTACCTCGTCCAGGCCGGCCGAGATGACCGTCACGCCGCGTTCCCCCAGCAATTGCTTGGCCTGGCTCCAGGTGAATTGGCGTTTGGCGGCGGCGCGGCTCATGCGTCGCCCGGCCCCGTGGGCGGCCGAATTCAGAGACCGCGCGTTCCCCTTGCCGATGACCACGTAGCCGCTGGTGGCCATCGACCCGGGGATGACACCCAACGCCCCCTCGCCCGCCGGTGTGGCGCCCTTCCGGTGGACGACCACGTCGCGCCCGCCGTGGACCTCCCGCCAGGCGAAGTTGTGATGGTTCTCCACATCGGCCAGGACCTGGGCGCCTAGATTGCGAATCACATGCCGGTGAATCAGCGCGTGGTTCGCGGCGGCGTATCGGCCCATCAGCTCCATCGCCCGCCAGTATTCCTGCCCGGCTTCGCTGACCAGATCCAGCCACGCCAGATGGATCAACTCCTTGGGCAATTCCGGATGTTGTCGCATGGCCAGCTTGCTGTAATGCTCGGCCACGGCCAGGCCGACCCCGCGCGAGCCGCTATGACTCAGCAGCGCCAGGTACTCACCGGGCGCCAAGCCCATCCCTTCGGCGAAGACGTTCAAGACGCCGTACTCCGCAAAGTGGTTGCCGCCGCCGCTGGTGCCGAGCTGACGCCAGGCTTTGTCGCGCCCGTCGCGAGTGACTTTACTGAGGGACCAGTCGTCGTCCATCACATCGTGGTGGCGGCGGTCGCGAAACGCGGCGCCCACGCCGAAGCGCGTTTCGGCTTCCAAGGCGTTTCGCAATTGCTGCTGACGGCCTTGGAGGGCTTGAGTCGGCCAATCCAACACCGACAGCTTCATGCGGCAGGCGATGTCCACGCCGACGGCGTAGGGGACAACGACGTTGTCGGTGGCCATCACCCCGCCAATGGGCAGGCCGTAGCCCTGGTGGGCGTCGGGCATCAGGGCGCCGCAGACGGTCACCGGCAGACGGCAGGCGTTTCGCATCTGCTCGACGGCGCCCGCCTCGAGATCCCTGCCCCACTGCTTCCATGGGGCGGATTCGGTTCGCGCCTCGTAGTTGGCCTGGGCGTCGGCCGTGGCCTGAAGCGCCTCGGCTAGCCCACCGAAGATCGGATCGTCGTCGTAGCCCGACGGATTGGCCACCACCGACGCCACCACCTGACGGACCGTCTTGCGGTTCATGCCGGACTGGGCCGCAGCCGCCGCGGCGCGCATGGCCGACTGCATGGCCGAGCCCTTGGGCACTCCCAGATTGAATAGTTCCTTGGCCTTCATGATCCTGAACCGTCGCGACATGGACGTCATCCTCTATTCTAACGGGCCCGGCCGCCCGGGCAAACTCGACGCCCGAACAGCGGCGGCTTATAATCCGCCCGTCGCGATAGCTCCCTGCCGCGAGGAACTGCTCATGAGCCAAGCCGCTGTGTTCACCGAGGTCGGTCGCCCGCTGGAACTGCGGGAGTTTGCCTTGCCCGATCGCCTTGCCCCGGGCGCGGCGTTGTGCAAGGTGCTCATGTCCACCATCTGCGGGTCGGACCTGCACACCATTTCAGGCCGCCGCACCGAACCGGCCCCGCTGATCCTGGGCCATGAGATTCTGGGCGAGATCGTCCAATTGGGCGAGGGGCTGACCCACGACGCGCTGGGGGAACGGCTGGCCATCGGTGACCGCGTCTCCTGGACCATCATGGCCAGTTGCGGCGTGTGCTTCTTCTGCACGCACGAGTTGCCCAACAAGTGCGTGAGCCTGCGCAAGTACGGCCATACGTCGTGCGAGGACGATCCGCCGCTGACGGGAGGCTTCGCCGAGCACATCTGTCTCTGGCCCGGCACGGCGATCTTTCGTGTTCCTGACAATGTGCCCGACGAAGTCGCCACCCCCGCCAACTGCGCCCTGGCCACCATCGTCTGCGCCGCCGACACGATCGGCCTGGCTGAAGGCGAGGTGGTGCTGATTCAGGGCATGGGGCTGCTGGGGTTGAACCTGGTAGCGTTGTGTCGGGATCGAGGCGCGGCGCGAATTGTCGTCGCCGACGTCGATGCCGGCCGATTAGCCCTGGCCCAACGGTTCGGCGCTGATGTGTGCGTCAATCCCGCTGACGCCGGCGACGAGGCGATTGTCGCGGCCACGCGCGATCTAACGGACGGCCGCGGCGCCGATGTGGCCTTCGAGGTCTGCGGACAGGCGCCAGTGGTCCCGGTGGCGTTGGAGGCGATGCGAATCGGCGGGCGGTATTTGATCGCCGGGCTGGTCACCCCCGGAACATCGTTCGAACTGGACGGCAATCAGATTACGCGCCGCTGTGCGACCATGAAGGGCATCCACAACTACGCCCCCAGGCACCTGGGCGAGGCCCTGCGGTTCCTGGCCGGCGCCGCAGATGAAGCCCCCTTTGCCGATATCGTGGGAAGCTGCTTCTCGCTCGACCGGATCAACGACGCCGTCGCTGAAGCCGCCACCGGCAAGCACATCCGGGTGGCGGTTCGTCCCTAGGAGCGGACGGCGCTGCTGTGGCAGCAGACGGCGTTTCGACCGCCGGCCTTGGCCTCGTAGAGGCAAGCGTCGGCCTGTTCGACTAGCTCAATGACGGAATCGGCGTTGGTCGAGTCGGCCACGCCAAAGCTGGCCGTGACCTGGATCTGCTCCTGGTGATGCTCCACCGCCATCTGTTCCAGGCTCACCCGACAGCGTTCGGCCAGCGTCGTGGCCCCGTCGGTCGACTGGTTCGGCGCGACGATGGCGAACTCCTCGCCGCCGTAGCGGGCGGGGGTGTCGACCTCTCGACATTCACCGGCCAAAACTTGGGCCACGGAACGAAGGATATGGTCGCCCACGCTGTGTCCGTAGGTGTCGTTGACAACCTTGAAGTGGTCCACGTCCACCATGATCAATGAGAAGCTCCCGCCGTGGCGTTCGACGCGGGCCCATTCCTTCTCCAGTTGCTTGGTCAGGGCGCGGCGGTTGGGCAGTTCGGTCAACGGATCCACGTTGGCGTGTTCGATCAGCATGTCCGCGAAGCGTTTGGTCCGCAGAGCGGCGTTGACGCGGGCCCGCAGTTCGAACCCGTCGAAGGGCTTGGTCACGTAGTCCACGGCGCCCAGTTCCAGGCCACGCACCTTCTGCTCGGTATCGTCCATGGCCGTCAGGAAGATCACGGGAATCATCGACAGGTTGGGATCGGCCTTGAGGTGATGACAGACCTCAAAACCGGACATGCCGGGCATGGCGATGTCGAGCAGGATCAGGTCGGGCTTCTCGGACGCGGCCATGTCCAGGCCGGTCTGGCCGTCAGGGGCCACGCACACGTCCAGGCCGTCCTTCTTCAAGCGGACGCGAGCAACGGCAACGGCGTCCGGGCTGTCATCTATGATCAGGACCTTCATCGTCATCGCTTCCTATCTAGGCGGTCTGCGCCTGCCACCCCCGAACAATCGCCTGGAAGAGTGCACACAACTGACTGAGCGATAGTGTGGCCGCTTCGGCGTCCTTGGACTTGGCTGCGGTCTCCAGCAATGCCGCGGTGGAGCTGACCGTGGGAAATCCGTAGAGCCCACCGGCGCCCTTCATCTGGTGGGCCTGGCTCTGGAGGCCTTCAAAATCGTTGGCCCGCAGGGCCTGGGTCATGGCTCCGGCAATGTCGTCCAATCGACCGACGAAATCCTCGATCAATTCGACCAGGTCGGGATCGTTGGCATAGTCGCTTCGAAGAGCGTCCCCGTCGACCTGCGAGGCAGCGGCATCGGCGCTCGGTGGCGGCTCAGCAACGTCGGGGGCCCCCACGGCCGATTTGGCCGGGTCGGTCATCTCCCAGCCCGAGAACCGACAGACCTCCTGGAACAAGATTTCACGGTCAATGGGTTTGGTCAGGTATTCGTTGCAGCCGGCTTGGAGGCACTTGTCGCGGTCGCCCGCCATGCCGTGAGCGGTCAGGGCCAGGATCGGCCCTTCGTAGCCGCCCTTCCGCAACAGGCTGGTGGCGGTGTACCCGTCCATCTCCGGCATCTGCATGTCCATCAGGATTACGTCGTAGGGGACCTTCTTGGCTCGGGCGACGGCCTCCCGGCCGTTCTCGGCCAGGTCCACAGTGGCGCCGGCCCGGCCCAAGATCGTCCGCAGCAGGAGTTGATTGTCGTAGCCGTCTTCGGCCAGCAGCAGGCGAAGTCCGGTAAGGTCCTGGGTGGGCCTCTTCGCTGAGGCCCGGACCTCCTGAGTCAGCTCGTCCGGGTCGATCTGGGCGAGCTCAACACCGTTCAGATCCCCGGTCGGGACAACCAGCGAGAAGGTGCTGCCCTTCCCGAGCTTGCTTTCGACAGCCACCTCGCCGCCGAGCAGTTCGGAGATATGCTTGGTAATGGTCAGGCCCAGCCCCGTCCCGCCATACTTACGGCTGGTGGAGGAATCGGCCTGCACGAACGGACGGAACAGCGATTGCAGTTTGCTCTTCTTGATGCCGATGCCGGTATCGGTCACGTCGAACCGAATCGCCGACACGCCTTCTCGCCAGTCCGGCTGGAAACTGGCCACGATGCGAATCGCGCCGTTCTCGGTGAACTTCACGGCGTTGCCGACCAGGTTCATCAGCGCCTGCCGCAACCGGACCGAGTCGGATTGGATCATCACCGGCATCTCGGTCGTGAAGTCGACCTGCATCTCATTGTGGCGACACTCGGCGGGCACGATCATGGTCTTGGCTACGTCCGTGACCAACCCCGTCACGTCACAGGCGCCTAGCGAGAGCTGCATCCTGCCGGCTTCGATCTTGGCCAAGTCCAGCACGTCGTTGATCAGCGCCAGTAGGTGTTCGCCGTTTCGGCGGATCACGGAAATGTAGTTCAGCCGGTCGCTGCCGGTCAGGCCGGCCTCGGTGAGCAGGTCCGCGTAGCCCAGGATGGCCGTCATCGGGGTGCGGATTTCGTGGCTCATATTGGCGAGGAATTCACTCTTGGCCGAACTGGCCAATTCGGCGTCGACCGCCATTTGGTTGGCCTTGCCAATGGCTTGCTCGAACTCGACGTTCATCCCCTGCAGGTCGATGAGGCGACTGGCGATGGACAGCCGGGCCCGCAACGCCCGGATGTCGTCGGTCTTTTTGACGAAATCATCGGCGCCGGCCTCGACGGCCTCGACCAGGTGCTCGGTCTGGTCGCTGGCGGTCAGCATGACCAGGTACAGCCAGCGGTCGGACATCTCGGCCCGAATCTTCCGGCACAACTCCACGCCGCCCATCCCGGGCATCATCCAGTCCAGCACGACCAGGATCAGCCCCTGGTCGGCCTCGAGGATGTCCCACGCTTCCTGGCCGTCAGCGGCGAACACCACGTCGTAGCCCCAATCGGCAAGGCTCTTGCCGAGGAACCGACGCGAAAAGGCGTCATCTTCAGCTAGAAGAATACGCATGAAGGGCTATCTCCCAGGTCGACTCAAGAACGTAATCCGAATTTCAGCATGGCCGCCGCATCTCCTACTGTAACACATTGCCACATAAGTATGTTATGGAGAGCAGCTACTGTGAAGGTGCCACGACTAACCGTTTCGTCCACCGTTTCTTTCGACGCGATATGAGGGCCGCTTTAGCGGCGAGTTAATAAAACAGTTTCCACTTGGTGACCTTCCAAGCCCGATCGGGGGCCTGGCCACGTCGAAGAGGGGGCCAGAGAGCGCGTATATTCCCCTACAAGGAAATCATTACTTTCCCGACCCTCAACACCTCAAGTCACCTGGCAGACGGGCCGAATTAACACTTGTGAAGACAGACCGCAAAAGCAGCAGAACGGGGCCCTAAGGGTCAAAACCGTCAGGCGGGCGCATCATGATCATCAATCCGCAAGTCCCTCTTCATCGGTTGGTGCTGTCGCTATGCGACGCGCTGGACGGGCTGACCAGCAACGTGGCCGATCACGGCCTGCGGACGGCTTATGTGGCAACCAACGCCGCCCGTCATCTGGGTATCGACGGCGAGCGTCTGCGTGACGTCTTCCACGCCGCAGCGCTCCATGACATCGGTGTCCCCTGGGCGGCGCGTATGACGCCGACGGAGTCGGATCCATCGTGGCAAGGTATCGGCGGCCACGCCGAAGCCGGCTACGCCCTGCTTTGTCAGGACGATCTGTTCGAAGGGGCCGCAAGAATCGTCCGATGCCACCACCTGCCATGGGATGGCGGTCGGTCGGTTGGGGCCCCCGAGCCGGAGATGCTTCTGGCCGGTCAGATTGTCCACTTGGCCGACGTCGTCGCCTCGGCCTTCTCGGCCACCCCGAGCCCACTGCAACTGGCCGACCAACTCGTCAGGCGCGTTCAATCGCTGTCGGGGCAAGAGTTCCACCCCGATGTGGCCGAAGCGTTCTGCTCTGCCGCCCGTCCCGAAGCATTCTGGCTGAACTGCTCCAGCCGACGGATCTACGGCCTGGTCACCAACGAACTCGACTGGCCCACCGTGACCATCGACGTCGGCGCGGTTGAACGGATCGCCAACATCTTCGGGCAGGTCGTAGACGGCCTTAGCCCCTGGACCGCCACACACTCAGCCGGCGTGGCCGCTTGCGCCCAGGCCCTGGCCGAGCGGCTCAGTTTCTCCCCGCGCGAAGCCGAACTGATCCACGGAGCCGGGTACCTACACGATCTGGGCAAGCTGATGGTGCCCACCTCCGTGCTGGATAAGCCCGGCAAGCTCGACGCGGCCGAAACCGCCATGATCCAGGAGCACTCCTACCACACCCACCGCATTCTCAGCACCATCGGCGGCATGCCCCAGATCAGCGAATGGTCCAGCTTCCATCACGAACGGCTCGACGGCGAGGGTTACCCCTTCCACCACGGAGCCAAGGACCTGACCCTCGGCTCACGCGTTATGGCCGTGGCCGACACCTTCGCAGCGCTCGCCGAAGACCGCCCCTATCGCCCGGGGATGTCTCGCCCCGAGGCGCTGAAGATCCTGGACGAGCTTGTCCGCTCCGGCGGGCGCGATGGTGACGTCGTTGCCGTCATCCACCGCGACTACGACGAGATCGACGGCATCCGGTGCACCGAACAGGCCGACTACGCCGCCCGCCAGCAGCAGCGTGGACTGATCGTCGCCCACCCCGGCGCATCATCGGCAGCCTAGTCGCCCCCTTCTCCGCCACTGCCCAGCTTTTCTCAGTCGCCCCGTTGCGGTCCTCTCTCCCGGCCGCCAGAATGGCTCCGTCGGCAAGACCTGATCGGCCTTGCCTCAAAAAGGAGCTGCTCATGTCCGCCAAGACCAACCCCGTCTGGCCCGTCCTGAGAACCTACGACGCCAATCACCTTGCCCGCGTCGCCCTGCCATTAGGGGGCATCGGCACGGGAACGGTCTCCCTCGGCGGGCGCGGCGACCTGCACGACTGGGAGATCGTCAACCGCCCGGCCAAGACCTTCACCCCCGACTCGCCCGGCTTGGCCATGGGGCCGTGCTTTCTGATCCACGCCAAGCAAGCGGGCAAGGCGCCGGTGACCAAAGTGTTGGAAGGCCCGTTGGAACTAGCCGACTACGAAGGTCCCATGGGCGCATCCGTGCCGGGCCACGGCCTGCCGCGCTTTCGAAACTGCCAGTTCGCCGCGGCGTACCCGTTCGGCCAGGTGCTGCTGAGCGATCCGTCCATGCCGCTGGACGTACGCCTCGAAGCCTTCAACCCGCTGGTCCCGGCCGATGCCGACGCCAGCGGCATCCCCGTGGCCGTGTTTCGATACGTGCTGATCAACCGCAGTTCCAAGCCGATCAAGGCTTCGGTCTGCGGATCGCTGCCGAACTTCATCGGCATGGACGGCTCGGCCGCCGAGGCCAAGGGCAACGTCAACGAATATCGCGAAGCGTACAAACTGCGTGGGCTGTTCATGTCCACCACCGGCGCGCCCGCCGGGGCCGAGCAGTTCGGCACCATGGCGTTAACGACCACCACGGCCGGCCCGACCAGCCACTGGACGAACGTTCCCGACGACTGCATGGGTTGGCACGGCGGGCTGCTGGAGTTCTGGCAGGACTTCAGCGAGGACGGCAAGCTCGACGCCGTCACCCCCGCCCCCTCCGATCGGCCCCACGGACTGCTGACGGTCTCGGTAACCGTCCCGCCCAGAGCGTCCAAGGACGTCACCTTCCTGTTGACGTGGCATTTCCCGAACCGCCAGACCTGGTCGCCGATCGAGGCCGAGAATTGCTGCGACGGCGGCGACTGCGTACCCAATTCGGATGCCGAGAGCAATCCCAACTGGGTCGGCAACTACTACACCACCCAATACGCCGACGCGTGGGACGTTGCGGCCAAGTTTGCCCCGCAACTGGCCAAGCTGGAGACGCAAACATCTCAGTTCGTCGGGGCTGTCGTGGATAGCGACCTGCCCGCGGAGGTCCGCGAGGCGGCGCTATTCAACCTATCCACGCTTCGCAGCCAGACCGTTTTCCGCACGCCCGACGGGCGAATGTTCGGCTTCGAGGGCTGTCACAACAAGGCGGGTTGCTGCAACGGCTCGTGCACGCACGTATGGAACTACGAGCAGGCCACCGCGTTCCTGTTCGGCGAGCTAGCGCAGACCATGCGGGATGTCGAGTTCGCCCGCGCCACCAAGGACAACGGCCAGATGAGCTTCCGTGTGGCCCTGCCCATCGAACGCGCCCAGGAGAGCCCCTACGCCGCCGCCGACGGGCAGATGGGCTGCATCATGAAGATGTACCGCGATTGGCAGCTCGCCGGGGATGACGATTTCCTGCAGCGCCTGTGGCCCCATGTCCGCAAAGCGCTGGAATACTGCTGGCTGCCCGGCGGCTGGGACGCCGACCGCGACGGCGTCATGGAAGGCTGTCAGCACAACACCATGGACGTTGAGTACTACGGCCCCAACCCGCAGATGACGGGCTGGTATCTGGGCGCCCTGCGAGCGGCGGAGGAAATGGCCCGCCACCTCGGCGAGGCCGACTTCGCCGACACTTGCCGCGACCTGTTCACCCGCGGCAGCAGTTGGATGGATGAGCATCTGTTCAACGGCCAATACTACGAGCACGAGATTCGCCCGCCCACCGCCGACGCCGCCGTCGACCCCGGCCAGGCCCTGGCCATGGGCGGCAACGACGCGGCCGACCCGCAGTTCCAGCTCGGCACGGGCTGCCTGGTCGATCAGCTCGTCGGCCAATATATGGCCCACGTGCTCGGGTTGGGCTATCTGCACGATCCCACGAACGTCAAACTCACGCTGCGGACGATCCTCAAGCACAATTGGATCGACGGCGCCTTCGATCACTTCAACTGCATGCGAAGCTTCATCATGGGCGACGAGCAGGCCTTGCTGATGGCCAGCTACCCCAAGGGGGATATGCCCAAACGCCCCTTCCCGTACTTCACCGAGGTGATGACGGGCTTTGAGTACACGGCCGCGGTTGGCATGTTGCAGGAAGGCCAACGCGCCGCCGGACTGAAGGTTATTCGGGCCATCCGAAAACGCTACGACGGCCGAAAGCGATCGCCCTTCAACGAGGCCGAGTGCGGCAACCACTACGCCCGAGCCATGGCCAGTTGGGCCGCACTGCTGACGCTGACGGGGTTCCAGTATTCGGGCGTCCAGCAGACCGTCACCTTCGCCGCGCCGACAACCGACAAGGCCACGACGTGGTTCTGGTCCAACGGCTACGCGTGGGGCACCATCCGCCAGAAGAAGTCGGCCAAGAAGGTCGCGATCGAACTGGCCGTCCTCCGCGGCGGCCTGACCATCAAGCAGCTCACCCTGACCGGCTGGGGCAGCGTGAACCTGCCCAAGCCCTGGACCATCCTCGCCGGCCGGACCTGGAACGTGGCCGTCACCAAGGAGTAGCTTCATGCAATGGGAACAGTTGACCGCCCCTGATTTCGCCCAGGCTGTTCGGGAGACTTCCGGCGTGTGTGTGTTGTCCGTCGGGTCGCTGGAAAAGCACTTTGACCACCTGCCGGTCGGCACGGATTATTTGAACGCCCATCGGCTGTGCTGCCTGGCGGCCGAGCGCGAGCCGGCCGTGGTGTTTCCGCCCTACTATTTTGCGCAAGTTCACGAATCGCGGCCGTTCCCGGGCTGTGTGGCCATGCCCGCGACCATGACGCTGGAAATACTCCAGGCGCTGTGCGATGAGATTGCCCGAAACGGCTTCAAGAAGATCCTGATCTACAACGGCCACGGCGGGAACTGGGCGATGCTCAACTATCTGATCCAGGTCCATCTGGAGCGACGGCGCGACTACGGCCTGTACCTGCTGCGCCACCTGTACCCGCCCACGCCCGACTGGGCCGCCCAGTGGGACCAGACCCTCGAAACCGACGTCCACGAACACGCCTGCGAATGCGAGACCTCCATCACCATGGCCAACTTCCCCGAGTTGGTGAAGATGGCCGCCATCGCGGATCGCAAGGCGGACCCGAATCCGCGCCTGGCGCACTTGCGGCCGGGCGATTTGTCGGGGGAATGGTACAGCCGCTTTCCCGACCACTACGCCGGCGACGCCCGGGCCGCCTCGGTCGAAAAGGGACAGAAGCTGTTGGGGCTTCAAGTCCAAGCCTTGGCTCACTACATCGACAAGGTCAAGTCCGATGAGGCGCTAGCCCGCGTGCTGGGCGAGTTCTACGACCGCTGCGACACCCTCCGCGAAACCGGCGACGAGTAAATCAGCAGCCGCGCCGCTTGCGAGGCGGTTTGGTCCTTAAGTGCGCTCAAGATCAGGGCGATATACTTCTGAAGGCGCGTGGTCTGTCTGTGCGCCGCCGGAGAAGCCCGTTTGATCATTAATCCACAGGTCCCGCTGCATCGGTTGGTGCTATCGCTGTCGGAGGCGTTGGACTGCGTGCATTCGCAGCTCGCCAAGCACCAACTCCGCGTGGCCTACATCGCCACCAACGTCGGCCGCCGGCTAGGGCTCGCCGGCCAGGACCTGCTGGATGTGTTCCTCGGCTCGGCGCTGCACGACATCGGCCTGGTCCGCGTGGAGCACAAGCAAAGCGTGCTGCAGTACGGCGAGTTGGAAAAGGTCGCATGGCACGGGGAGGTGGGCTGTCAACTGTTACACGACAACCCCTTGTTCGCCAGCGCCGCCGTGCTGGTCCGCCACCACCACACGCCGTGGACACTGGCCAAAGGGCTCGATCACGACGGCCGACCTCTGCCGATGGGCTGTCACGTGGTCGCCCTGGCCGACGCGGCGGATCGCTTTGTTCAGCGCGATCAGCACATCCTTCGACAAACCAAGGCGGTCTGCCAGGCTGTGACCGCCCAGTGCGGACGCGAGCTGCATCCGGACTGCGTCGACGCCTTTCGGGCCGTCGCCGAGCCGGAAAGTTTCTGGCTGGATAGCTCCTCCGAACGTGTCTACAACGTGCTGCTGGGGCAGATGGATTGGCCCACGCTAACGGTCGACGCGGTCACGCTGCAACCGATCGCCGAAGTCTTCGGGCGCGTGGTTGACGGCAAGAGCCCCTGGACCGCCACGCATTCGGCGGGCGTTTCAGCCACGGCGACGGCGCTGGCCGAGCGGCTGAGCTTTTCGGCCCGCGAGCTGCGCGTGATGCGGGCGGCCGGCTTCTTGCACGACCTGGGCAAGCTGACCGTCCCCTGTGACATTCTCGACAAGCCCGGCAAGCTCTCCGACGCCGAGTGGGCCGTCATGAAGGGCCACACCTACCACACCTTCCGCATCCTCAACACCATCGGCGGGCTGCACCAGATGAGCGAGTGGGCCGCCTTCCACCATGAGCGGCTCGATGGGGACGGCTACCCCTTCCGCCACGCCGAAGACGACCTGACGCTCGGCGCTCGCATCATGGCCGTGGCCGACACGCTGACGGCCCTGACCGAAGACCGCCCCTACCGCGATGGGCTCGCCCCCGAGCGCGCCATGGCCACGCTGGACAAGCTCGTCGGCAACGGCGCGCTGGACGGCGAGATCGTCGCGGTGCTCAAGCGCAACTACGGCCCCATCAACGCCGCCCGCCGCGACGCCCAGGCCGACTACGGCCGCACCCAGGCGAAGCTCGCCCAATGGGTCCACGCCGCCCCCGCCGACCTGGCGAGCTAGGTGAGCTGCTCGACCATCCACGGAATGGATCGCGCCCCACAGAACTCGTGCCCGCCCTTGTAGCGGTGAATCTGCAACTGCTCGGCCGCCCCCAACAGCTTGTAGGCCCTGGCCACCATCGAATACGCCGGCTCGTACGGATACATGGTGTCGCTCATGCCGGACTCAACAAACTGGGCCCGCGGCGCGATCAGTGCGGAGATGTCCGGCATGTCGCACAGCTTGCCAATGCCGAACGGATGATGACAGATGCAATGGCCCAGCCAGGCCGTCTGAACGAAGGTGGTGAAGTAGCCGCTCAGGATCACCGCCTTGATCCGCCGATCCATGGCCGTCAGCACCTGCGATAGCCAACACCCGCCCGATAGCCCCGCCGCGCCGATGCGCTTGGCGTCCACATCCGCCCGGGCGCTCAGCACACTCACCCCCGCCATCAGGTCGAACACCCGAAAACCCGTCAGGTCCAGCCCCATGTGGTTCAGCCTGGCCCACGTCAGAAAGCACCCGCCCTGCTGACCGGGAGGAGCAACGGCGACGTCCCGCTCGCCCATGCCGGCGTTATCCGGCGCCAGCGCCACCAAACCCCGCCGGGCGAACTCATGCGCATAGGCGGCGCCGTAGCCTTCGGTCAGCCCCACGACGTTGTCCTTCGCTCGGTCCACGTGGCCGTGCGCGCAGATCACGGCCGGCCGCTTGCCGTCGCCATCTGGCACGAGCAGATAGGCCGTCACCCAATTGCCCCGCAGCGTTTCGTAGGCGATCTTGTCACGCCGATAGCCCTTGCACTGTTTGGATTCGAGCACCGCGGGGGTGGACGTCGGCACGGGGCCGAGCTGGTCCAAGCTCAGCGTTTTGCGGAGTCGAGTTCGTAGCTTTCGTCGCCACTGCTGCCACGCTGCGCGGTTGCGCGTCTGCGGAAACGGCAACTCCCGTTTGAAGTCCACATACTCCCGATTCAAGAACGCCGCCGTCTGCGGACGGGCCGCGTCCACCTTCCCGATCGGCTCGACCAACTTCCCACCTGTCTGGGTCACGCGTCGCATTCCAGCTCCTATGTACCCGGATCGTCCCCTTCCGGTAGCGACCTCATCCCCTCGCGAATGCTCGCCAGATGTTTCGGGATGTCGATTCCGCGCGGGCACAGCCCGGCGCATCGGCCACACTCGGGACAGCGGGCCAGGATATGATCGCACAGCCCCACGTAGTTGCTCGCGCTGCGCGGTTTGGCGCCCAGCATCACGCCGTTGTAGCCGCGCAAGACGCTCCACGGCTCGACGAGCTGATCGCACGCCGCGATGCACCGTCCGCACCCGTCGCACCAGAAGCGCTTCAGTTCGGCCATTTCCGGCCGATCCAGCACGGCTGCCAGGCGGGCGTCGACCTCACGCTGATAGTCCGGACTCAGATCGTCGGCCATGGCGTCAATGGCAGCCGCGTTGGCGTGGACCTCGTCGGCCCAGACCATCCCGCCGGCCACCGTCGTCACGTTCGGGTCGCTCTGCACATATCGCAGCGCCGCAGCCACCTGGTCGTCGCTGCCGTAGATGTCCTGCAGCAACTCACTCGGCGAGGCCAACAACCCGCTGGCCATCGACCCGATCACAATCACGCCCATGCCCGCCTCATGCGCCTTGGCCACCACGTCGCGATAGGCCGAGACCACCAGGCTGTACTGCACCGTCAGGGCGTCCCAGCACCCGTCGCCGATCATTCGTTCGACCAATTCGGGCGTGGCGTGTGTGGTAATGCCCACGTGACGAATCAGCCCCTCGTCCTTGGCCCTCAGGGCTGCGGTCAGCCAGCCGTTGGGCTTGGTGGCGTTGGCGTAGTCGTCCTCGGTCGTGGTGTGCCACGCGTGGTAGAAGTCCACGTAGTCAGTGTTCAGCCGCCGCAGTTGCTCTTCCAGACGCTTCCGCGCGGTGTCAGCCACCGACAGCCCGTCGGCGCTTTCGCCGTAGCTCTTGGTCGAGACCAACACCTCCCCGCGCCGGTCGCCCAGCCCCTCCCCCAATCGTCGTTCGCTGTCGGTATAGCCCCAGCACGTTTCGAAGTAGTTGATCCCGCACGCCAGCGCAGCAGTCACCGTGGCGTGGGCCGACTCATCGTCCACGAACCCCATGCATCCCAGCGCCAGGATCGAGACATCCAGGCCGGTCTTGCCGAGCGGACGGTAGTGCATGCGATCTCCTCGGACTCGATCAGTTCAGCGGCTCGGGGCGTTTGATCAACTGCAGCACCAGCCCCCACGGGTCGCGCAGGAACGCCTGCTGGAATGCTTCCGACGGGTCGTCCGGCTCGCGGACGACCGTGGCGCCCGCCTCGGCCAGCCGCCCGCACTCGCCGCCGACGTCATCGGCCCAGAACGCCACGTGCAATTCCACGGGCGTGCGGGCGGCATAATCCGGAACGGGCTCGGCCGGGTTGTGATAGATCTCCAACATGCCGCCACGCTCGTCGACGATGAAGAAACACGCATCGCCAACCTGATGGGCCACGGTCATGCCCAAGTGTTCACAATACCACGCCGCCATCTGGGCGGGCTCGGCCACCTGAAATGCAATGTGTTCCAGTCTCATGGGAATCTCCTACGGATACCCTACCTCAGTCGCCCCGCCGTCAACAAGCGGCAGCCCGAGTGACAGGCGACCTCCGGCGCGGTATGCTCGCCCCCGGCGCAAATGGATGAGGGGCAGCGAGAATCATCGAACACCCGAAGGTGCGCGTTCGTCTAAGTCTGAGGAGACACGACCATGGCCAACGATAAAGGGCGTCCGAAGGAGCAAGAAGCTGTTCGTACCACTATCGTAGGGGGCCGGCCTCCGGGCCCCGGCAAGTCCGTGGGGTAGATTCCACGGGGCATCGAGGTGCTCATCAAGAAGGCGTCGGTCGATCCGGCCTTCAAGGATCTGCTGATCGAGACACGCGCCGAAGCCGCCAAGGCAATCGACCTGCAACTCGACGCCGATGAAGCGATGCTGCTGGCGGCCATCCCGCCCGAACAGCTCGAGGCCTTCATTCGCCGGACGCACGTACCCGATGGCAAGAAGGCGGCCTTTCTGGGCAAGGTCGCCGCTGCCATGCTGATCGCGTTGGGAGCTGTCGCAGGTTGCGAGGGAGACATTGCCACACAAGGGGTGCGCCCTGACGACACGGAAGAAAAGGCCACCGCAGCCAGCCGTCCGGCGGAGTCGGAAACACAGCCGACCGCGCCACCGGCGCCCCAGGGGATCAGGCCGGACGCTCCGGAGACGACCACACCGGCCTCTCAGCCCGGCCGCGCCCTGGACTTCGTGCACGGCATCCTCTCGGACCCCCCAGACGAACCGGCCGCACCAGTGCCCGGGGATGACGCTGACTCGGCCCCCGACACGGTCGTGTTCGGAATTCGCGGCCCCAGCCGGGGAATCAGACCCGACTATCCGACCCCGGACACGCAGCCGGCAACGGACAACGACGAGCCCACGTCCCAGCCCGAAAGCCAACCCGCCACCCAACCGGACAGCCAACCTGCAACCCAGCCTGTCGACGACGCTACACCTGATGACGACAGCGATCGAGTCGACCGGGTAACCCGAGGCATACGGTGGTAATCGATCCCCTCGCGACACGGAGACGATCATGGCTGCCGACATTACGCTGATCAACCTCAACATGCTGTTCCTCCGATTCGGCGAGGAGATCGAACGCGAGGCCCACGTGCCGCTGGGATGCCTGTACCTGACGCGGGCGTTGACCGACGCGGGGTTCGCGGTGGATTTCCGCGACTATCAGATGTGTGAATCCGACGACCCGTTCGACATGGAAGTCTTCCTGGCGTTCGCCGCCGATCCCGCCCCGATCATCGGCCTATCCTGCATGGCCAACCTCCTGCCCTTCACATTGCAGGCATTGAAGGCCCTTCGCGAGCGATACCCCGATGCGACGCTCGTCTTAGGCGGCGTGGGCTCCAAGTGCGTGGAAGCCAAGATCCTTGAGCGCTTTCCCTCGGTGGATGTGATCTGTCGCGGGGAAGGCGAGCGCACCGGGCCGGACCTCCTGGCGGCCTTGCGAAACGGCGACGACCTTGCCGCGATTGATGGCATCTCCTATCGCGCCAACGGCCAGGTCCGTCACAATCCCGATCGCGCTCGCATCGGATCTCTTGACGACATCGCGTTTCCCGCGTTCGAGAGAATTGACCTATCTCGATACGCCGGGTACGGCATGATGACCAGCCGCGGCTGCCCCTACCCGTGCACCTTCTGCTCGGTCGCGCCGGTATGGAATCTGGAAAGCTACTCCCGCACCCCCGCCAGCATCGTCGAGGAAATGCGATTCCTCCACGAGACTGCCGGCGTGGAGATGTTTCTGTTCCAAGACGAATTCTTCGTCTCCAGCCGGCAGCATGTGGTGGACTTCTGCGATGAACTTCAACGGTCCGGTCTGGACATCAAGTGGAAGGCGTTCGGCCGCGTGAATCTGGTCGATGAAGCCATGATGCAGCAGATGGCCGACTGCGGCTGCTTGGAATTGCGATTCGGCGTGGAATGCGGCTCGGACCGAATGCTGGAGAAGGTTAAGAAGGGCTTCACGGCCGCCGAGGTGCTGGATGTCATCCCCAAGGCGATTCCGATCTTCCCACGAGTGGACGTGTTCTACATCTGGGGATTTCCGTTCGAAACGATGGACGACTTCCACCAGACGCTCTTCCAGATGGTGTCCTTCCGAGCCATGGGCGCGCGGATCCTGCCCAGCCTGCTGAGCCTGCTGCCACAGACCGAGATCTACCGACAGCTGCAAGGCTGCGCCAACCTGGAGTTCTGCCCGTACCTACTGCCGGAGTTCGTATTCACCGGGCAGGAGGTCTATCGCGACGGCGTCATCGAGCTGCCGGATCGCCACCGCAACACCTTCGACCTCATCCAAGCTAACGCCGATATCTTTCCGGGGTTCTTCCACGTGGACGTCGCGGGCAATGTCCTGCCAAAGCTCCGCATGCTCCAGAAGTTTGGCTTCTACCCCGGTGGCGACTCTTCGCCCGTCGAGGCCGACCCCGAGAGTTGCGGCGCCCACTCACCGCATCCGATTCCACAGGAGCTTGCCACCCGATCGACGTGATATAATCCCGACCTCCATTTTCGATCGGACAGGCGCTCCCTATGGACCATTACAACCTCATCAGCCTCGGCGGCATCATCGCGCTGATGGCTATCGCGTGGCTGTTCTCGACCCACCATCGCCAGATCAACCTCCGCGTCATTGTCTTCGGCGTGGGACTTCAATTGGCGTTGGCGCTGCTGGTGTTTCGAGCACCCGGCAGTCACCGCACGTTCCTGTGGCTAAACGATACGGTGTTGGACGTCTTCGAATCCGCCAAGGCCGGCCAGACATTCCTATTCGGATCGGTGGCCGATCCCGCGAAGGTCGGTTTCATTCTGGCCTTCCAGGCCTTGCCGCTGGCGATCTTCTTTTCGGCGCTGATGGCGCTGCTCTATCACTGGCGCATTATGCCGCTAGTCATCCGTGGCTTTTCGTGGGTGTTCAGCCGACTCATGCGGATTAGCGGCGCCGAAAGCCTCTGCGCGGCCAGCAATATCTTCGTGGGTGTCGAGTCCGCCACAGCCATTCGCCCGCACCTGCCGAACATGACCCGCTCGGAGTTCTGCACGATTCTGACCGCGGGCATGGCAACGGTGGCCTCGACCACGCTGGGCATCTATGTGTCGATGCTCAGCAGTACCTTCGAAACGATCGCGGGACACCTGATCTCCGCGTCGATTCTGTCGGCCCCCGCCGCGATTGTGATGAGCAAGTTGCTCGTGCCCGAGACTGGAGAACCGCGCACATTGGGCAAGGCCACTGCGTTTCACTACGACAAGCAGCCCGGCGCGGTCGCCGCCATCATTACCGGGGCCATGGCGGGCGTGAAGTTGGTGGTCGGCATCTGTGCGCTGCTAATCGCTTTCCTGGGGCTGCTGGCGCTGGCGAATCTGATCCTCGGCGGGGTGGGCGGCTGGTTCGGGGCCGACAATCTGTCGATCCAGATGATCCTCGGCTACGTCTTCTATCCCCTCGCGATTGTCATCGGCGTCCCGCCGGGTGACGCAGCCGAGGTGGGCCGACTGCTGGGCGAGCGATTCGTGGCCACAGAGATACCGGCCTACCAAGCCTTGGCCGACAACATCAAATCCGGCGCCTTCACGCCGCGAACGGTGGTGGTAACGGCCTACGCGTTGTGCGGGTTCGCCCACGTGGCGTCGATGGCGATCTTCGCCGGTGGGGTCTCGGCCCTCGTGCCCGAACGACGAAAGGACATCGCGGCCGTCGCGCCGCGAGCGCTGTTGGCGGCCACGCTGGCGTGCCTAATGACAGGCGCCGTAGCCGGCATGTTCTTCGACGCCTCGGATACGATCATCCAAGTGGCCACGCAGCCGGCGCCCTAACGGTCAGTCGGCAGAATGGTCGGCTCGGGGTTGCCAACGTGGGCCATGTAGCGCTTCAGGCGAGCGGCCATCTCGGCCCGCACATCGGCCAGGGCCGGGTCGGCCACCAGGTTGTTCCGCTCGTGCGGGTCGGCCTGAAGGTCGTAGAGGAAGTCCTCCACGTAGACGTCGCTGCCGGGCTCCCAGCCTTCTTTGTCGGGGGCGCAAACGGCGTACTTCCAGCGATGGGTGCGGACCGCGCGGCCGCAGATGTCTTCGCTGATTTCGATGAAGACGTCGTCGGGCCAATCGGTGGCCGAGCCGTCGGCCAGGTCCTGCAGCCGTCCCCCCTGGAAGTGCTCGGGCACGTCCACACCACCGGCAGCCAGCACGGTTGACGGAACGTCGATCAGGCTGACCATCTCTTCCACTTCCTTCCCGCCGCGAAAGCCCGGACCCCAGGCAACCATCGGAATCCGCACGCAGCCGTCGTGGCAGGAGCGTTTGTATTCGCTATTGCGCGTGCAGAAGTGGCAGCCGTGATCGCTGGTGAACAGCATGACGGTGTTGTCGGCCATGCCCAGCTTCTCGAGTTCGGCCCGGAGGCGGCCGAGGTTCTCGTCGAGGCTGTTGCAGCACCCGAGGTAATCGGGCATCTCTTTGCGCCAGTCGCCTTCGGTTCCTTCCAGGTCGCCGGGGACGGTGAAATCTTTGAACCGCTCCTTCGACCCATGCGGGCCTTCGAAGCATTCGTGGTCGTTCTGGTGGTGCGGCTCGATGTAGGAGATGAACAGGAAGAACGGTTTCTCGCCGGTGCGGCCTTGCAGGTACTCCAACGCCCAGTCGGTTTGGGCGTCCACGCGATAGCGGGCCTCGGGAAAGTCACGCTGGTTGCCGTCGGCGTCGAACATGTGGCCATCGTAACTGTGGCTGGTGAACTCCAACGTATCTGACGCCAACCAGTAGTCGGTGTAGCCGCCGCGGAACTCCGGCGGCGAGGCCTGTGTGCGATGGCTAGTGACCTTGTCCTGCCCCGGACGAGCGCCGGGATGAACGATGCCCGTGCTCGAGAGGTGCCACTTGCCGATGTAGCCGACTTCGTAGCCGGCCTCGGCCATGTGGTGCGCCACGTACTTGCCGTCGGTCGGCAAGGCGATGCCGTTGGTGTAGACCCCCACCTGCGAGGCGTATTGGCCGCTCTGCAAGCACGCCCGCGCCGGCCCGCATACCGGCTGACAGGTGAACGCGTTACGGAACAGCACGCCCTCCGCCGCCAGGCGATCCAGATTGAGCGTGATCGGCAAGGGCTGGCCGTAACAGCCGCAGGTGTCCCAGCGTTGCTGGTCGGTAAAGAACACGAGAACGTTCGGGCGGTCGGGCATCGGGCCCCTTTCGAAAGAAGTCGTCTTCGGAGGGTAACCGCCCGGCCCGGCAGGTCAAGGGGGGAGCTTGTCTGGCGTGAGTCAGTTGCGTAAGCTCATGGTATGCCAGCCAACGTGTCCCCCGAATACGAGAAGGCTGAATTGCGGTTTCGCGCCGCATCCACCGACGACGAGAAGCTCGACGCCCTACAAGAGATGCTCCGCACCCTCCCCAAGCACAAGGGGACCGAGAAGATGCAGGCCGACCTCAAGCGCCGCATCAGCCAGCTCCGCAGAGCCGGCGCCAAGAAGTCGGCCGCCAAGAAAGGGCCCGACCCCTTCCACATCCCCAAGAGCGGGGCCGGGCAGGTGGTCCTGGTCGGCGCGCCCAATTGCGGCAAGAGCATGCTGGTGGCGACTACCACCAACGCGTCCGTCAAAGTGGCTGAGTACCCTTACACCACCGCCCTGCCGGCCCCGGGAATGTGGCCGCACGAGGATGTGCAGATCGAACTGGTCGACACGCCTCCGATGACGGCCGAGCATATCCCGCCAGGCCTGATTGGCACGATCCGCTCGGCCGACCTGATCGCAATCGTCATCGACGCTGCCGGCAACGGCCTGGACGAACTAGACATGATCACCGGGATACTGACTGAGCGTGAGTTAGCGCTGCGGTCCATTCCCCGCAATGAGTTGGACCCCAACGACCGCAACCAGCGGACAGGCATCGTCATCGCTAGTAAGGCTGACCTGGCCGGCCCGGAGAACGTCGCCGCCCTGTGCGAGCTCTACGACGGCAACTTGGAGGTCCTTCCGGTCAGCGCCGAGACCGGCGAGGGGATGGATCGGCTGCGAGAACGACTGTGGCAGTTGTTGGCCATGGTGCGCGTCTACACCAAGCGACCGGGCAAGAAGGAGGATCTCAGCGACCCCTTCACGCTGCCGGCTGGATCGAGCATCGAAGACCTTGCCCGCGGCATCCACCGCGAGCTACCCGAGAAGATGAAGTTCGCCCGCATCTGGGGCGAAGGCCGATTCGACGGCCAACAAGTCCACCGAACCGAACTCCTCCACGACAAAGACATCGTGGAAATACACGAGTGATCCCCCCCCAGCGCTCGGAGACGACGACCATGGCCAAGGACCCCTTCCTCTACACCGGCGAGTTCACGAATGAGATTTCCTTCCCGCTGGGAGGCATCGGCACGGGCAGTATCGGGCTGGCCGGCAACGGGCGACTGATCGACTGGGAGATATTCAACCACCCCAACAAGGGCAGCCTGAACGGCTTTACCCACTTTGCGATTCGGGCCGAAAGCGCGGGCGAGGTCCTCGACACGCGCGTGCTGCAGGGCGACCTGCACCCGCCCTACCAAGGCTCGGGCAGTGAGGGTTTTCGGGGGGTGGGGTTCGGTCCGCCGTCGACGACCATGGCCGGGGCGCCGCACTTCCAGCGCGTGGACTTCCGCGGCGAGTACCCGGTGGCTCAACTGGACTTCAAGCACGCACGCTTCCCGGGCAAGGTCCGGCAGACGGCCTTCAACCCGTTCATTCCTCTCAACGACGTCGACTCCGGCATCCCGGCGGCGTTCTTTGAGTTCGAGATCACCAACACCACCCGAAAGACCGTCACCTACACGTTGTTCGGGTCGTTGGCCAATCCGCATCTGGCGAACAACCTCAACCGCGTCAGCACCGTTGGCGACAGGACGCTGCTGCACCTGACCAGCACCGCGCATAGAAGGGCCTCCACCGAATACGGCGAACTGACGCTGGCCACCGACGCCCGAGACGTCAGCTTCCAGGAATACTGGTTCGCCGGCGCCTGGTTCGACCAACTCGAAGTCTACTGGCGCGACATCACCGCAGGCGGAAAGCTCACGAACCGTCGCCTGTCTCCGGCCAAGGCCCGCCACTGCAACGAGGGGCTCCTGGCTGCGCACGTTCGGATCGCCCCGGGCAGGACCAAGCGCGTGCGGTTTGTCATCACCTGGAACTGGCCCAACTGCGAGAACTACTGGGACAGCGGCGCCGCCGAGCGGGCCAAGAAGTGCTGTGTCTCGCCGATTTGGAGGAACTACTACGCCACCATCTGGAAGAGCTCCAAGGATTCCGCCCTCTATGCTCTGAAGAACTGGGACCGGCTGTTCGAGCAGACCCAGACCTTCAAGAACGCCCTGCTGGCCTCGGACTTGCCGCCCGCGGCGCTGGAGGCTGTCTCGGCCAATCTGGCGATCATGAAGACCGCTACCGTTATGCGCCTGGAAGACGGCACGCTGTATGGCTGGGAGGGTCTGTGCGCCACGACCGGTTGTTGCGAGGGCTCCTGCGAGCACGTGTGGAATTACACGCAGGCGATTCCGTTCCTGTTCCCCAAGCTCGAGCGATCCATGCGAACGGCCGACTACGTCCACAACATCGGCGCTAACGGCGAGATGCAATTCCGCATCCAATTGCCCTTGGGCAGCGGGCGCGGCGCTTTCCGTCCTTGTGCGGACGGCCAATTCGGCGGCGTGATGAAGCTCTACCGCGATTGGAAGATCTGCGGCGACGACGACTGGCTGGCTGAGCTGTGGCCCCTGGTCAAGAAGTCCATTCGCTTCGCCTGGGCCAAGACCAACATCGACCAATGGGACCCCGACAAGACCGGCGTGCTGCATGGCCGTCAACACCACACGCTGGACGTGGAGCTGTTCGGGCCCAACGCGTGGCTGACCGGCTACTATCTGGGCGCCCTCAAGGCCGGGGCTGAGATCGCCGAGCATCTCGACGACACCAAAGCCGCCAAGGAGTTCGCTGCCCTGTTCGCCAAAGGCAAGGCCTGGGCTGACGAGCACCTGTTCAACGGCCGATGGTACCACCAGCAGATCGACTTGAACGACAAAGCCCTCGTGGACAGGTTCACCGGCGGCGCATCCTACGCCGGCGAATACTGGGACGCCGAACACGGCGAGATCAAGTACCAGATCGGCGAAGGCATCGAGATCGACCAGGTCATCGCCCAGTGGCACGCCAACTTGTACGGCCTGGGGGAAGTGCTCAACCGCAAGCAGGTCCGCAGTTCGTTGAAGTGGCTGTTTAAGGTCAACTTCCGCCCGACCATGCGCGAGCATTTCAACGCGTGTCGGCTGTACTGCCTCAACGATGAGGGCGGTCTGGTAATCGCCCACTGGCCCGACGACGTGTACCGGCCTTACATTCCGATCCCCTACGCCGGCGAAACGCAGAATGGCTACGAATGGGCCGCGTGCATTCACATGATCCAGGCCGGCCTGGTCAAGGAAGGCATGGCGTGCGTCGAGGCTATCCGAAGTCGCTACGACGGCCGCAAGCGGAACCCGTGGAATGAGTTCGAATGCGGCAACAACTACGCACGTTCCATGGCAACCTACTCGCTGCTGAATGCGTTCAGTGGGTTCGAGTTCGACGTACCGCGATCCATGATCGGTTTCTCACCGATCCGCAAGGCCCGGGGCAAGTTCCGTTGCTTCTGGTCGCTCGATAGCGGCTGGGGCGAGTTCGAGCAATCGGCCGATTCGGCGGAATTGCGACTCCTGTCCGGGAGCCTGAAGCTCAAGACGTTCCGCCTCGGCAAGCTCGGCGGGGCGAGCGTCAAGTCCGTCAAGCTGGCGGGGAAGGCCGTGCCGTTCACCGTCGATGGAGCCGACATCAAGCTGCGGCGAACGGTGCGCATCAAGGAAGGTCAGACGCTTCGTGTGAAGCTGGGGTGATCTTCAATACTGGCGCAAAGGAGCGCGGCGGATTAGGAAATCCGCCGCGCTGTGTTTGTCCCTTCGTCTGTCCGCTAGATGGTCTCGTAGGCGAGCTTGACGACTTGCCCGCTGTCCGCCGATTCGCGGATCGCTTCCAGCAGGACCATGGACTTGTAGCTCTCGGCGATATCGGAGCGGGTGCGCCGACCTTCGGCCAGCGAGGCAACGAACTCCTCGATCTCAGCAAGGTGGCCGGTCTCGTGGCCGTTGTTGCCGGAAAGGAATGTCTTCGGCTCGCGCCATTCGGAGGCCTCGCCGTCCTGAGTGATCTTCCAGCAGGAGCTGTTGTGGATGCTCATGCAGTTGCCGCCCTTGACGGTGATCATCATGTCCTCAGCCGGGACGGTCCAGGTCCGGCCGTCGTTGAGATCCATCGTGCCGATCACGCCGTTGGTGAAGCGCAGGCTAACGGCATACGCGTGATGTTCGCGGCCAAAGGCGTGGACCTCGGCGACCTCGCCGAACAGATACCCCACCAGGTCAATCATGTGGACGGCGAAGTCCAGCAAGTAACTGCCGGGGTCGGCATATTCAGCCGAGCAGTAGGAGATGGTCACAGCGTAGACGTCTTCCGTCGGGAACGTCGCCAGCCAGTCCTTCGCGCGGTTGTAGCAATTGGCGTACCGCTTCTTGAAGGCCGTGCTACAGGGGACACCCGTTTCCTTGGACATCCGCGCCACCGCCAGCGCCCCGGCGGCCGTTCCTGACGGGGGCTTTTCGGTGTAGACGGGCACGCCGCGCTTCATGGCCACTTGGGCCAGTTCCACGTGCGGCTCGGGGCCGATGCAGATCATCACGCCATCGGGGGTCTCGGTGTCGAGCATCTGGCCCATGTCGGTGTAGGCTTTGCCGCCAAATAGCGTCGCGTTGCGGTCGGCTTTGTCGGCGTCCATATCACAGACGCCGACCAACTGCCCGCCGGCCTGGGCGATGAACGGGTAGATACTGCCGGTCGAATGGTTGCCGGCCCCGACGGTGCAGATTCTGGGAAACTCCATGGTCAGACCTCGCAGTTAGCTTTCAGATAGGTCAATGCGTCGGCCAGGTATTGCAGCGTGTTCTCGGCGTCGGCGACTTCCATCTCCACCACGAACTCGCCGGTGAAGCCCGCCGCCTTCATGTGGGCGAACAAGCCCGGCAGATCGACTTCGCCCGTTCCGAACGGCGCGGACTGCGGGCCGACCTGATCCTTGATGTGGACCAGAGCGATCGAATCGCCGAGTAAGTCGAAGCCTTCCTTCCACGAGACGCCCGCGCTGTGGAAGTGACCGACCTCCAGGCACGTCTTCATGCGCGGGTCGTCCAGGCCGCCCAACACTTCGCGGTAGTCATCCAGAGTACAGATCGGCGCGTGGAAGTGGTTCTGGACGATGGGCGTCACGTTGATGCCGTCGGCGGCGTCCAAGAACTTTCGGCCGCCCTCGACGTACATCTCCCGGCTACACGCCGAGAACAGCGCCACCGAGCAGCCCAACGCCTCGGCAAACTTCATGCCCTGGATGGCCGGGCCGATGTCGCCGTCTTCGGCCACGCCCGGCAAGTGAAGGGACGTGAAGGCCAGGCCGTATTCGGCGCCTTTGGCCAGGTAGAAGGCCGGGTCGCCGTCAAGAACATCGAAGGCCGATTGGCACCACGTGCTGAAGACCTCGAACTTACCGAACCCCAGCTTGGCGTACGCGCCCAGCGCATCATCCAACGACAGATCTGGGTTGCAGCATGGGCTCGCGGCGAGCCTTTCAAGAATGTCTGCCACGATGGGCTCCTTATTCGCCAACGACCTGACGGTCGGCGGAGGAGTAGGTCACGATCATGTCGGCGTCGACGTCGCCGGTGCTGCGAGCGTTGTGCGGCACGCCGGCGGCCACAACGAGCGTGTCACCCGGCTCCATCACCACCATTTCATCACCGGCGACGTGTTCCAATCGGCCGGCGAGCAGGTAGAGCACTTCCTCGCAGTTGGGGTGGTGGTGCGGGGGGTTGTTGCAGCCGGCCTTGATGGTCACGCGGCCGACCGTTTGCTCGCCGGCGTTGCCGATCTTCGCGCTGGCCAGCCAGGTCAGGGAGCCCCAATCCTCATCGATGCGGGTCGCGTCGGCGTCTTGGGCGCCTCGGACGGAGAAGTTCATGTCGGCCTCCTTCTGGAATCGTGCTGGTCTTCGAAGCGGGCATTATGGTAGCTATCACCGGGACCGGCAATAAAGGAATCGCCGGGACCTCGCGGTTGGTCTGCTAGGATGTCAGTAGGACCGATCCTGACGGGAGACCCACAATGAAACAACACGTACTTCAAATCGCCCGCCTCAGCCTGCGATACGCCGAGGCCAACCTGGCGGACATTCCGGACGAGAAGATGACGGCCTTGCCGGCCGGGTTGGTCAACCACCCGGCCTGGATCATCGGGCACATCGCGCTGGCGGCAGAACGGACGGTTGACTTGCTCGGGGGGCAGGCCGCCTGCGCCGACGAGTGCGCGGTGCTGTTCCAGGACCCCCCGACCGAAGCCGACGGCGATTTCCCGGCCAAGGCCGATCTGCTGGCCGCGATGAGGGACGTCTACGCCCGCCTGGAGAAGGCCTTCGAAGCGGCTAGTGATGAACTGCTCGCCCGGCCTCTGCCGGTTGAGGAAATGCGAGAGGCCTTCCCCACCATCGGCGACATGGCTGTCGGTGTGCTGACGCTCCACCCGGCGTTGCACCTGGGGCAGCTCGCCGCGTGGCGCACGGCGATGGGGATGGAGCTGCCGATCTAGGCGCCGGCGGTCCGCGTGCAACGAGTTGCACGCCCTACTGAGCTACGGCAGGTTGATGGGTCGACCGCCGTGGGTCTCCAGGAAGTCGGCGTGGTGGCCTCGGCCGGTATCGCGAAGACGCTGGGCGTACATGTCCAGCGCCGTTCGCGTGTGGTACGGTCCGCCTTCGGCCATCACCTGCTGCAGCGGATCGACACCGACGTCGGAGGTCCGCATCATTTCATCGTGCCACTCATCCAGCTTGGTCTGCAGCTTGGCGACCACGTCAGTGTGCTGGTCGGCCAGATTGTGCTGCAAGTGCGGGTCGGCCTCCGTGTCGAACAGCATCACTGAGGGGAACTCCTTCAGGCCGGTGTGGTAGGTCCGGATCATCAGCCACTTTTCGTGCAGGACCGAGCGCTGGCAGCTCCAGGCGCACTGGCTGACCACCAGATGATCGCGCCCGGCTAACTGACCGGCCTTGAGTTGCTCGCCGAAGCCGGCGAAGTCCCACGCCGCGGGCGTGTCCAGACCAAGCAGGTCCAGAATCGTCGCGGCCACGTCGCCCTGATAATGCAGACCGTCGTCGACACTCGGGCCCAGGCCGGGCCATTTCAAAATGCAGGGCACGCGCGAGGTGATGGTGTCGGCGGTGTGGTGGTCGCCGTAGACGTTCAGCTCTCCCTGGTTCTCGCCGTGGTCGGAGCTGATCAGAATCGCGGTGTCGTCGGCAATACCCAGTTCCTCCAATTTGGCCATCAGCCGTCCCAGCCACATGTCGGCGTAGTGAATGCCGACGTCGTAGGCGTCGATCCACTGCTTGAAGTCGGCCGTCGTGAGCATCTGCTTGGGCTCGCGGGGAAAAGGGCTTTCGGTCAGATCCCAGTAGTTTCGGACCTCCGAGGCGCTATTGGGGCCGTAGCTTTCGCGGTGGCGGGCGATGGTTTCATCCGTCATCCACTCTGGCGGCGGGTCGTTGGCGAACGGGTCGCCGTAGTCGGCCGGCGTGCGGTACGGCGTATGCGGATCCCACACGTTCACGTGGAGGTACCAGTTGTCGTCGGAGCCGTTCTCGCCCAGCCAGTCCAGGGCGATGGGCACCACGTCGTCGGCAATTTCCCCTCCGCACTGGCCGGTATCATGCATCTCACGGAAGCCCGCGTAGAACCACCACGCGCTGTGTCGCTCGGCGAAGGGACTTACCGACACCGTCCGGTAGCCATTCTGACTCATCACCGCCGGCCAGTGCCATTCCCTGGGCAAATACGTAAATTCGCGCGTCGGGCCGGTGAGGTACGGGTCGGCGTTGACGCCGCCGTGATTGACCACGCCGGTGTGGATGCCGAACCGCCCCATGAACAGCGCCGCCCGGCTCGGCAGACACGGCGCGTCGGACACGAAGCACCGATCGAACCGCACGCCTTGGGCGGCCACGCGATCCATATTCGGGGATGTGTTTCGGTGGTAGCCGTAACAGCCGAGGTGGTCGGCACGGGTGGTGTCGACGTCGAAGTGCAAGATTCGCATGGGGACTCCTTGTCTTCAGTGGATTGTGTCGGCCAGAACGATTCTGTCAAGTTGATGCCTGGGCTTTGTGAGATGGCCCGGATTTCGGTATCCTCTTTCGCACACAAAGGAGTCCGCCGATGACCCGTCCCAATGTGCTGTGGATCTGTAGCGACCAGCAACGGTTCGACACGCTTGGCTGCTACGGCAACTCGTTCGTTCACACCCCCAACCTCGATCGCCTGGCCACCGGCGGCGTGCTGTTCGAGAACGCCTTCTGCCAGAACCCGGTCTGTACGCCCAGCCGGGCGAGCTTCCTGACCGGCCGATACCCACGCACGTGTCGGGCCCGCCAGAACGGCCAATCCATCCCCGCCGACGAGAAGCTGGTGACCACACTGCTGCGCGACGCCGGGTACGTCTGTGGCCTGTCGGGCAAGCTGCACCTCTCGGCCTGTCACCCGAGCGACGGCGTCTGCGTCGGCACGGAGCGGCGCATCGACGACGGCTATGATGAGTTCCATTGGTCGCACCATCCGGGCGCCAATTGGCCCACCAACGAGTACTTTCACTGGCTGCGGGAGAAGGGTGCCGAGTTTCACGTCGAAAAGTTCCAAGGAGAGGAATACGTCGAGACCTCCGTCCCGGAAGACATCCACCAGACCACCTGGTGCGCCGAAAAGGCCATCAACTTCATCGAAGCGTCGGCCGGCTTCGACCACCCGTGGCTGTTCAGCGTGAATTTCTACGACCCCCACCACCCGTTCGACCCCCCGCCGGAGTACCTGGAGCGTTACCTCGACCGCCTCGAGGAGATCCCCCTGCCCAACTACGTTCCCGGCGAGCTGGACAACAAGCCCCCCTTCCAGGAGCGCGACAGCCACGGCGCCTACCACTCCAAGAACTCCTTCGACCGCGACCACATCAACGAGCGAACGCATCGGTTGATCCGGGCCGCCTACTGGGCGATGTGCGATCTGATCGACTCCCAGGTCGGCCGAATGATCGACGCCCTGGAGCGGACGGGCCAACTCGATAACACCATCATCATCTACACCTCCGACCACGGGGAGATGCTGGGCGATCATGGCATCTATCTGAAGGGCCCCTTCCTTTACGAGCCGGCCGTCCACGTCCCCCTGATCGTGTCCATGCCGTCTAAGGTCACCTCCGGTGTCCGCAGCCAGGCGCTGGTCGAGCTGGTCGACTTGGCGCCCATGTTGATGGAGGCCGCCGGGGTGGATATCTACGCCGGCATGCAGGGAAAGAGCCTGTGGCCGCTGCTGACGGGCCAGACCGACCCGTACACCCACCGCGACGACGTCTACTGCGAAAGCTACAACTGCGTGGTCCGCCACCGGAACCCCAAGGCCTACACCACCATGGTCCGCACGCGCACGCACAAGCTCAACGCGGTGCACGGGCTGGACTGCGGCGAACTCTACGACCTCCAGGCCGACCCCAACGAGACGCACAACCTGTGGGACTCGCCCGACCACGCCCCCATTAAGGCCGACATGCTCAAACGCCTGGTCGACCGCATGGCCGGGACCATCGACCCCTTGCCCGCTCGCGCCTCGGACTGGTAACCCATGGCCGAGAAGCCCAACATCCTATGGATCTGCACCGACCAGCAACGGTTCGACACACTGGGCTGCATGGGCAACCGCTTCGTCCGAACGCCGCATCTCGACGCGATGGCCGAAAGCGGCGTGCTGTTTGAACACGCCTATTGTCAAAGCCCGGTCTGCACGCCCAGCCGTGTCAGCTTCCTGAGCGGCAGGTATCCCCACGCCACCGGGGTGACCCAAAACGGCCAATCCGTCCTGCCCCGCGAAACGTTCGTCACTAAGCTACTGGCCGACGCCGGCTACGTTGGCGGCCTGTCGGGCAAGCTACACGCCTCGACCGTGTTCCCCAGCATCTCGCCGGGCACGGAGCGCCGCATCGACGACGGGTACGACGAGTTCCACTGGATGCACCACCCCTGGGTCGACTGGCCCACCAACGAATACCACCATTGGCTGCGCGAGCGCGGCGTGGTCTACGACGACCTGCAACACCCCGATTCCCCGCACGTGCGATTCGGCATGGACGAAGCCCACCACCCCACCACCTGGTGCGCCAACAAGGCCATCAACTTCATTGACGCCTGCGCCGACTTCGACCATCCGTGGCTGTTCAGCGTGAACATCTTCGACCCGCATCATATCTTCGATCCGCCGCGAGAATACCTGGAGCGTTATCTGGATCGGCTAGATGAGGTTCCCCTGCCCAACTACATCCCCAGCGAACTCGACACCAAGCCGCAGTTCCAGCAGCGCGACCACGCCTGCACCTACGACGGGCTAACCTTCGATGACATGTCCGAAGAGTGTCATCGGCTCTCTATCGCCGGCTATTGGGCGATGTGTGATCTGATCGACGCCCAGGTCGGGCGGATGCCTGAATCGTTGAATCGGACCGGTCAGCGTGACAACACGCTGGTGGTCTTCACCTCCGATCACGGCGAGATGCTGGGCGACCATGGCATCTATTACAAGGGGCCGTACTGTTACGACCCGGCCGTCCGCGTGCCGCTGATCATCGCCGGACCGCCGGCCGTCAAGAGCGGCGTACGCAGTCAGGCGTTGGTGGAGCTGGTCGACCTGGCCCCCACGTTGCTCGATGCGGCCGGGCTCGACCGTCACCCCGGTATGCACGGCCGATCGTTGTGGCCGCTGCTAACGGGGGAAGCCGACCCCAACGAGCACCGGGACGACGTTCTGTGCGAAAGCTACGACGTGGATTCCGACACGGGCCAGCCCAAAGCGTTCGTCACCATGGTCCGCACGCGGACGCATAAGCTCTGCGCCGTGCACGGACACGACGAAGGCGAGCTATACGACCTGGCAGCCGACCCCGCCGAAACGCATAATCTGTGGGACGCACCGGAGCATCAGCCAATCAAGATCGCCATGCTGAAACGACTGAGCGACCGCATGACCTTTACCGCAGACCCCCTGCCGGAACGACTCAATTCCTGGTAAGCCCCACAACGAGGACGCCCATGCCCGCCTACACCATCGGATTAGACTTCGGCACAAACTCCGTTCGCGCCCTGATCGTCAACGTCGCTAACGGCCGCGAGGTCGCCACCGCCGTCTGGGACTATGAACACGGTCGCGACGGCGTGATCCTCTCGCGCGATCCGAACCTCGCCCGCCAACACCCGGCCGACTATCTGAAGGGCACGGAGGTCACCGTCAAACGGGCTCTGGCCGCCGGCAAGCGAAAAGCCAAGGGCTTCCGGGCCGACCAGGTGATCGGCATCGGCGTGGACACCACCGGCAGCACGCCGCTCCCGGTCGATCGCGAGGGCATTCCGCTGGCCTTCCAGAAACGATTCGCCCGCAACCCGAACGCCATGGCCTGGCTGTGGAAGGACCATACGTCGGTCGTCGAAGCCGCCGAGATCACCGCCCTGGCCAAGCGGCTGCGACCGACATTCCTGGCCAAGTGTGGTGGCACCTATAGCAGCGAGTGGTTCTTCAGCAAGATCCTCCACTGCCTGCGAGCCGACCGGCAGGTCTTCGACGCCGCCACCACCTGGGTCGAAATGGCTGACTGGATCCCCGCGGTGCTGACCGGAACGGATCGGCCCGAGGATATTCGGGTCGGCATCTGCGCCGCCGGCCATAAGGCCATGTTCCACGATTCCTGGGGCGGCTATCCGGACAAGCGATTCCTGGCCAAGCTGGACGCCAAGCTAGGCGCCCTTCGCGACCGACTCAGCAATGTCGCTTACGCCGCCGACCAGGCTGCCGGCAAGCTAACCGGCGCCTGGGCCAAGAAGCTCGGCTTGGCGGCCGGCATCCCCGTAGCTGTCGGTGCGTTCGACGCGCACTTGGGCGCCATCGGCGCCGGCATCGGCCCGGGCACGATGGTCAAGATCATGGGCACCAGCACGTGCGACATGATGGTGGCCCCGCTGTCGCAGAAGCTGGCGGATATCCCCGGGTTGTGCGGCATCGTTCCGGGCAGCGTCCTACCGGGCCATTTCGGCCTGGAGGCGGGCCAGTCGGCTGTCGGCGACATCTTCAATTGGTTCGCCAACGTCATTCAGCCGGGCGGGCCCAAGGCCGGCTCCCACGAGGCGTTGACCAAAGACGCCGCCAAGCTCGCCCCCGGCGAATCGGGCCTGCTCGCCCTGGATTGGAACAACGGCAACCGCACCGTGCTGGTCGACCAGCGGCTGACGGGCTTGTTGCTGGGCCAAACACTGCACACCACCGGCGGGGAAATCTACCGAGCCCTGATCGAAGCGACCGCCTTCGGCGCCCTGACGATCATCAATCGCTTCGAGGACTACGGCGTGCGCGTCCGCAAGGTGGTCGCTTGCGGGGGCATCGCCGAGAAGAACCCCCTGGTCATGCAGATCTACGCCGACGTGACCGGCCGACCCATGGCCGTCTCACGGTCGGCCCAAACCTGCGCCTTGGGCGCCGCCATCGCCGGCGCGGTCGTCGCCGGCAAGAAAACGGGCGGCCACACCAGCTTCGCCGCGGCCCAGCGCGCCATGACGGGTCTGAAGCCCAAGGTCTTCACTCCCGACCGAAAGGCCCACGCCGTCTACCGAACTCTGTTCGCCCTCTATACCGCACTGCACGATAGCTTCGGCACCGAAGCCGGCTCGGACCCCCTGTACCCCGTCATGAAACGCCTGCTGGAGATCCGCACGAAGGCTCGAGCGTAGAGGCTCCTTGAAGCCAAGCGGGTTTGTGCTATCATGCCGCGATCTTGCAGGATGCGTTAACTCAGGGCCGCCGGCCCTGACGGAGTGTTGATGTCCTACGTGCCCACAGCCGATAGCGAAGGCCCGCCTCCTATTCCCGAACGACCCGCGAGCGGCCGCGCGACCGTCATCCTGGCCGGTGTGGCGACGGCGCTGTCGCTGCTGGGCGATCAGGCGCTTTACGCGATTCTGCCCATTCACTATGAGTCGTTGGGGCTTTCGAAGATCCAAGTTGGCATACTGCTGTCGGTCAATCGCTTCGTACGTCTGTTGACCAATCACTTGGCGGCCTGGCTGGTCCATCACATTCACTCGGCGTTCTTGTTCGTGGGCGTACTGGTGCTGGCATCGGCGTTGGCGTTCACGTATGGGCTGTGGCCGCCGTTTGCGGTATTGGTAGTGGCGCGCGTCTTGTGGGGCCTGTGCTGGTCGATGATCCGCCAGATGGGCACCATGACGAGCATTCGCGTCATGCCCGGCCAACAGGTCGGGCGGACGGTGGGCCTCTATAGCGGTCTATCGCGCGCGGGCTCAATCGCGGGGTTGGCGCTGGGCGGCTTCCTGTTCGATGAGCTCGGCATGCGGTTGTGCTTCTTCACGCTGGCGGGCCTGACGCTGCTGGGCGTGGCCCCGGGCGCCCTGATCGGCAGAACGTTGCGACGGCTGTCCTTCAAGCCTGAAACGCACGTCGAGGGCGCCGTGCCCCGGAAGTCTCGTTCACTGCTGGTTTGCGGGTTCATTCTGGGGTGCATGGGGTACGGCATCGTCTTTTCCAAGCTCGGGCACGTATTGAAGATGCTCTCCCCGGATGAAACGGTCGACTTCAACAGCATGGCCATCCAACTAACCACGTTCGTCTCGGTGGTCCTGTGCTTGCGACACGTAATCGGCCTGTTCCTAGGTCCTTCGCTGGGGCGCATCAGCGACCATCTCGGCCATCGCCGCGCCACGTTCTTGTACTTCACCGGCGCCGCCTTGCTGCTGGGAGCGGCGGCGATGCTGAGTCAGCATTTCTGGGCGATCGTGCCGTTGATGATCGCATTGTTCTTCTTCACGTCGGCGCTGATCGTCACGCTGATGGCCGAGGCCGGCAACGTTAGCCCCGGGACGTTCGCGTGGCTGGTAACGGCCTTGGACCTCGGCGGCGCCGTGGGCCCGCTGCTGGCCTGGACGCTGGGGGAATGGGTCGACCAGACCTGGATGCCGTTCGCCATCGCCGGCGGGCTGGCCGCGGTAGCTGCAGCGATCTCGCTGCGGCGGATGCTGCGGAGCGACCGAGGCATCCCCGTCACCATCTAGCGCCCCGGCGGCGCGGCCGACCACCTCGCGAACCGGACGGAAGCGTGGAGATTCATCAGGCGATCGCCGTAATCGGCGACGCCAACTCCTTCATTTCCCCACGAAACCGTGCTCAAGAACGGCTCGCCAATTCGCGATAAGTCCATAGAAGACAGCCAGGTATCACTGCCAATCCATCCCCGCCGGCGTGCCCAGACTGTTCAACGTCAGCGACTTTGGGAATAGGTGTGCGTGAACGCTAAGTCACA
>CAYRZU010000013.1:0-58091 GCA_964428895.1 uncultured Planctomycetaceae bacterium | reverse complement strand
GCGGCATGGGCCCCCTGCCCCATCTGGTCCATCGCGACAACGAATACGCCCCCGCGTTCCTGTGCAAGCTGGTCAGCGAGATATGCTTCCTCAAGGACCACTACCCCTATCTCAAGGCCGACGTGCTCGCCTGGTGCCCCGCCGGCGGACGAAACACCGAGACCGGCCGCGACTTCAACGGCGGACGATGCCTCGTCAGCAGCTATTCCGGCTTCCGCCAGCCGCTCGTCAACGGTTACGACTTGCTGAATAGACTCGGCGACCAGCGCATCCGGCTCGTCAGCAGCGAGGCCGATCGGACCATCAGCGGCCTGGCGGCGCGGAGCGAGGATGGATCCGTGCAAGTGATGCTCGTCCGCTTCAGCGGCGATCCGAACGAATCGCCCGAGGAGGTCGCGGTTGAACTCGCCATCGACGGCCTCGCGAACGGCGAGATGACAGTTGAGCACTACCGCATCGACCACGCCCACAGCAACGCCCACGCGGCGTGGGTGAAACAGGGATCACCCTATCAACCCACGGCCCAGCAGGCGGCGGCGATATCGGCTAGGGAGTCCCTAGAATGTCTCGATCCACCGGCCGCGGTGACCATTGACGGCCAAGCCTTCACCACGACCGTTTCCCTGCCGCCATGCGGCGTGTCGCTGGTCGTCTTAAGGAAATGACCCGTAGGGCGTGCATCAGCGGCGGGCACAGCCCTCCCTACTTGGAGCAGCCATTGTGAAATCGCAGATCGTGTTGTCCCTCGTCCTAATCGCCATTGCCTGCACGGCGCTGACCGGCTGCGAACCGGCTGCGCCCGTCGTCATGTCAGCCGGGGCCGCCGAGGCCGTCATTACCCCCACCAAAGACCCCTCCGCCATCCATGACGATCTGTACGTCCGGGCGGTGGTCGTTTCCGACGGGCAGGAACGAATCGCCATCCTCACCGCCGATCTGATCGTCATCGGCCGTGAAACTGCCGCGGACATCCGAGCGAAGGTCCACGAGGCCACCGGCATCGACGAGGCCAATATCATCATCAACGCCAGCCACACCCATAACACGCGCCCCCGCTCCGGCGGCGGCGCGACCTGGGAGGGCCTGCCCTGGCACGAATGGATGGTTACGCAGTTCGTGGCCGTCGCCACCGACGCCGACCAAGCCCGTCGACCGGCCAACCTTCGCGTATCGCGCATTCCGGTGCAGGTGGGCTTCAACCGCCGCTTGCCGGCGGGCAACGGCGACATCTGGATGATGCCCAACGCCACCGGCCCCCATGCGGCGTGGTCGGACACGCTCGGCGCGTACGGCCTCGAGGACAACAAACGGATCGCCTTCCTGTTCACCTACGCGGCCCATCCGGTCGTCGTCCATGAATCGTCCGACCTGATCAGCGCCGACGTTCCCGGCGTGACCATCCGCAACATGAAGGACATCGTCACCGCCGGCGGGCAACGGCCGTTGGAGGGCGTGTTTATGTTCGGTCAGGGCTGCGGGGGCGACGCCAACATGTACCCCTTGCGAGGCGGCATCGACGCCTGCGAACGGATCGGCTATGACTTCGCCACCACCCTCGCCGTCAGCAACAAGCCCGTAGACCTGTCACCGGGCGCCGTCAGGGCCGCGAACCGAACCGTTCGGTTTCCGCTCCGGGAGCCCCCAAGCGTCGACGAAGTCAAACAGATGATGGCCGCCAACGAAGGCGACAAGCGATTCGAGAAACTCCTGGCCAAAGCCGAAGAAGGCGACATCCCCCGCCTCGTCGAGTATCCCATGCGAGCGGTCGCCATCGGCAACGATCTGTGCGTCTTGAGCCTGCCCTATGAAACGTTCGTGGAGTATCAGCTCTACGCCGATAGAGTCTCCCCCTTCAAGCACACCATCGTACTGGGTTACAGCGAAGGCGGATTCGGCTACGTCGCCACGGGCGCCGACTACGAACGCAACGCATCCATCGACTACGAAGCCGGCCCAAACGGTAACCACCTCGACAACCACTGGGTCCTGCGACCGGATGCGTCGAGCGAAACCATCATCAAGAACGCCATCCGGCAGTTGCTGACCGACCTGAAGCGACCCTAGCGCCTCCTACCGCGCCAGAATCTCCACCGCCATCTGAAGCGTCTCCGTCGGCGTGCCGGCGATGGCGGCGTCGGCCGTGCCCCAGATCTGCTTGCGGTCGCCAAAGGTCTCTCGGAAGCCTTCCATCTTGGCCCGACTGACCTCGGCGCTGTCGTACCACAGGGCCATGGGGTCCACGCCCTGGACCATCAGCAGTTGCCCCACCCACCGGTCGGCCAGGTCGCGCAGGCCCGCGGCGCTATCGGGCGTAAGGTTGATCCCATACAGAAAGTCCATGCCGGACGCCTCGAACTGCTCGGCGAACGGGATCACGTCGTGGCCGGAAATGTGGTCGCCCGAGAGCGTGCCGGTTTCGTGGAGGATGTCGGTGTATTCCTTCAAGTACGGCACGTAGTACTCGGCGAACAGCGCCGGGCTGAGCTGGCCGATGTCCCAACTGGCCTGGTGGTTGATCACCTGAATCGGCGAGTCGGCCAAGATCTTCGCTTCGGCCAGGCCCTTGGCGTGAACCAGCGGAAACAGGTCCAGCACCGCGTCCGAGAGTCCTTCCATCGCCATCACTAGGAACTTCTCGGGCCCGAACGAATACATCAAACGATGGAACGGCTGATTGCAGCCCGGCTGCATGCCGATGCCACGCCCGCCGACGGTGTCCAGCCAGGCCTGGGCGGCATCGGGCGTGGCAACGGTGGTCTCGGCCTCCAGGATGTATCGATAGGGACGGAGGTCGTCTTCGGTTTCCAGCATGGGCTTGACGATGAACCCGGCATTGAGGTCCGGCCGACGTTCGACCACCTGCGTCAGCTCACCAACCGGCGTGGTGAAGGTCTCGATGGCCCGGAGGCCGTCATTCTCTTCGGCAGTGGTGATCGTGACCGACGAATCCCGTTCGTGGGTGTAGGCGTTGCCCCCGCACCAGTCCATAAAGGTCGCGCCGATGGATTCGTAGAAGTTCGCGCGGAACTCGAGCTCGTTGGCGGCGTCGCTATAGCCGGGCATGGGCGTGAAGTAGTCGAAGAAGCACAGCGGCATGAATTGGTCGCGCTGGGGTTTCTTGGTCCGCAGGGCGTCAAGAACACTGTCACGCAACGTCGGTGCGTCGGTCGTCATTGGGGGAGTCTCCTTGTTTCGCCGAGCGTATCAGGCTAGCCTTGCCGCGCCAAGCAAAGGAGACGTTATGGCCACATCCAAGAAGGCCACGCTCAAGGCCGACACCTTCGAAATTCGCGTCAACGTCGGCGGGCCGGAACTGGTCGATTGGTCGGGCAAGACCTGGTCGGGCGACCACGAATACGTCGCCGGGAGTTGGGGCTGCCTGGACTCAGCCACGACCGATATCCTCACCAGCACAGAGGACGTCGCCTGCATCGAAAAGATCGAGTTGTTCCAATCGATGCGCCAGGGCGAGCGGCTGCGGTATCGGTTCGATGTCCCCAACGGCCGTTATCACGTACGACTGCTGTTCGCCGAGACCTACTGGACGAGCAGCGATGCCGAAAAGCAGCAGGTCCGCGTGCAGGGCAAGCCCGTCCTGAACCACTTCAACATTTTCGACGACGCCGGAGCCAACACCGAATACGAGAAGGTCGTCACCGTCGACGTCACCCGCGGGAAGCTGGAGGTCGAGTGCATCGGACAATCGCTGCCCATGCACAATGGGGCCCGCATCTCGGCCATTGAGGTCGTCCGCGTCGGCGGCATGCCCGCCAAGCTCGCCGCGAAGGTCAAGGCCGCCCCCAAACGCGCCACCGCGGAAGGCCCATACAACGTCGTATTGGTCTCCCTGGACACCCAACGCCGCGACTTCCTCCACTGCATGGGCCATCACAAGAAGCTCTCGCCCACGGTGGACGGCCTCGCTCGCCGCGGCGTGAAGTTCGACAACTGTGTCGTCAACTGCGGCTGGACCTTACCCCAACACACCACGCTGCTGACCGGGGCGTACCCGATCAAGCACGGGCAGATATACCTCAGTCGGCCGCGGGAGCTCGCCAAGCAATTCACGATGCTGGCGGAAGTCTTCGCCGAGGCCGGCTACATGACCTACGGCGTCGGCAACCAGAACGGCTACGGCGGCGGGTGGGAATATGGCTTTGCTCGCGGCATGCGGAGCTACACCACCGTCTACCCCTTCAACAACATGATGGAGCTGACGCCCGAAGCGATCGGCCAAGGCCTCCTCGGGAGCCTGGGCAAACCGTTCTTCCTCTACCTGCACACCAACGACACGCACGAGCCGTTCGCCGCCAGCGAGCCGTTCGGCTCGATGTGGGGCGGCTCGTACGTCAACAAGTACGAGGGCCAGGTCACCTACGCCGATCACTACCTCGGCAAGATTCTCGACCAGCTCGAACAGCTCGGCGTGCTGGACAACACGCTGATCGTCGTCACGAGCGATCACGGCAGCGAGTTCGCCGAGCACGGCTTCTACGAGAAGAAACTCAACCTCTATAACGAGATCACCCGCGTCCCGCTGATCATGGCCCTGCCGGGCGTGCTGCCCAAGCGGGCGACCGTGCCGGGGCTGGCTCAGACGGCCGACATCATGCCGACGATCCTGGACCTCTGCTCACTGCCGATCCCGGCCTCCGTCGACGGAACCAGCCTCCTCCCCCGCATCCAGGGCAGACGTAAGAAGGGCTGGCCGATCGTCTTCGCGCACACGCACCATGAGAAGTGGTACAACTACGAACACTTCTCAGCCACCACGGATCGCTACAAGTTCATCCGGCTCGCCCCGTTCTGTAAACGCCCGGAACGGCTGGTCGGTAACATCGGCGACCGCTTCCGGCGTCTGTTCGAGGTCGCCCAGATCAAGAGCGACTACTGTCGCGAGCTCTACGACATGAAGCGCGACCCGGCCGAGCAGACCAACATCATCGACACCTCGCCGCAGATCGCCGCCGACCTCGAACGCCAACTCAACGAGTGGATCAAGGCCTGTCGTTACAAGCCCCTCAAATCCGGCATGGTTCGGAAGTCTTAGCGCCCAAGGAGGCCGTTTGTGATCTTCGGAGTGCTGTACGCAACGCTGGCCGGACTGATGTGGGCAACGGGTGGCGCGATCCTCTCCAGCGTGGTCCGGCGTGGGAAGGACCCCATCGCGTTCGTCGCGCTGTCGTCCTTCATCACGGTACCGGCCCTGTGGCTGCTCGTGCCGGATTACGGCGTGATTGGCAAGGGTGACATTCCGCGCCTGCCGGAGCTGATCCTCTTTATGGCGCTAGGCGGCGTGAGTGTGGGGTTCGCACAGTTGGCGCTCCAGGCGGCAATGAAGCGAGGCCACCACGGGGCCACCTGGACCATTAATAACGCCTCGTTGGTGATTCCGTTCGTCTTCGGCGTGGCATTCTGGGCCGACAAGCCGGGGCTATCGAACATCGCGGGCGTGGGATTGATTCTGGGCGCGTTGGTGTGCTTAGGGCTGGCGACCGAACGCGACGAACACACCGGCCGCCAGAAGCTTCACCTCGTGTGGCTCGCCTTTGCGATGCTGGCGTTCGTGCTGACCGGCCTGGAGCAAGTGGCCAAGAGTGTGCCCAGCCAGTGGACCAACTGGGAAGATGTCGGCCGACTGCGCGCCCCGCTGACGCTAAGCGCGTCGGCCTTGGTGCTGCAGACGACCGCCATCCTCGGCCGGCGATACACTCGCCATGCGCCGTGGAAGGAGGCGATCTTCATGGGCTGCCTGATGGTGCCCAGCCACTTCCTGGTCTACTTGGCGCTGGATATATTCGCGGCGCATGAACTGACGGGCTTGGGTTACCCCATGGCGGTCTGTGCCTGCCTGCTCGGCTTCGCCGTCTACAGCGTGCTGATCCTCAAGGAACGGCTCACCCTCCTACGGGCGGCGGGCCTGTTTCTGGGCCTCATCGGCGTGGTTCTCGTTGCATGGAAGGTTGGCTGACATGAGCGTTGAACGTGTGATCGTTGCCCCCTACTCGCACTCGGACTGGGCGTGGATCTGCTATCGGCGGTGGCATGAGAAACGGTACATCCGCGCGTTTGAGATCGCGCTGGACCTGATGGACGCCGGGACCGGCTTCACCTGGTTCCTGGACTCATGGCACGAGCAGTTCCTGCCGATTCGCGAGAATCGGCCCGACCTGGTCGAGCGCATGCGGCCGCACGTGGCTGCCGGGCGATTCGGCCTCGGGCCGGGCATGTTCACCAACCCCGCCCACAATCTTTGCACGCGGGAAGTTCTCGTCCGCAACGTGCTATATGGCCAGCGGAGCTTTCGGGAGCTGTTCGGCAACCAGATCGACGATGTCACCTTCCGCATGGGCAGCCACATCGACGTTTGTCGGTGGCACGGCCAGGTGCCGCAACTGATGAGCAAGATGGGCTTTTCGGCGCTGCTGATGGGGAGGCCCGTCGCGGCCATGGACGCCAAGGCCATCGCCCAGCAGTTCCGCTGGCGCGGGGCCGACGGAACGGAACTGCCCTGCCACCGCATGACCAGCTACGCGATGTTCGCCTACAGCCCCTATGAAGCCGACTCACTCGCCAAAGCACTAACCGACGAACTCGCCCGGGCCGACCAGTTCGGTTCCGGACCGACCAGCCTGCTGATGTTCGGCTGGGACGACGACTGCCTCCCCCTCGGCGAGCCCTGCTGGCAGTACGATCTGTTTGGGGCGATCAAGTCGTGGAACGCCGAGCACGATGTCCAGGTCGAGCTCGCCACGCCCGACACACTCGCCCGCGACCTGGCCGACTACGCCGACAATCTGCCCGTGGTCGAAGGCGGCATCGACCCCGGCGCATCCGGCCGCGTGACCGAGAACAGTCACGACAACCTGTTCGACCTGCACTTCCGGGCCGGCCAGGCGGCCGCCCAAGCCGAGCGGGCCAACATGCACTTCGCCGACGCCTACCCCGCGACCGACCTGCGAGCGATGTGGGAAGACATCCTCGCCTTCCACCCCCACGCGATGGCGTGGCTGTGGCAGCGCGATTACGAGCCGATGATGCTGGCCGCCAAGACCGCCGAGCGCACCGCCCTGGAGTTGCGAGACCGCGCACGGCGAGCGGCGGCCGAGCGCATCCGGCCCGCCGCTGACGGCCGACCGATTGCCTTCTTCAACCCCCTCCACTTCGACCGCACCGAAACGTGCGAGTTCTACTTCGCGTTGGATGAAGCGGGCGCGGCCGGCTTCGGTCTCACCGATGGCGCCGGTAACACGCTGCCGACCCAGTTCGTCGGCGACAGCTATCGCGGAATCGGCCACTACGACGACAACAAGCGCATGCGCTGCGGCTGGCGCATCCGCACCGAGGTCACCGTCCCCGCCAACGGCTACACCACCGCCTATCTGCACGTCGATAAGCACGCCCAGCCCGTCACCAAGTTCGAGCTCGGCCCAAAGACGCTCACCGTCGGTCCGCTTTCCATCGAGATGCCCGACGGCGTCATTGCAGGCATTACGCATCGCGACGTCGGCCGTCTGCTGGACCGGCTGGACATTGTCTTCATCGAGACCGAGGACGGACCCACCAACGCCATCGCCAATCGTAAGCAGATGCTGACCGGCCCGGAAGACGAGACCCCCTCGCCGCCGTCGGCGTCGTGGCAACACGAATGGCAGAACGACGGCCGTCTCGTCGGCGAGAGCGGATTCGTGGTCGAAGATTGGTCGCTGCTGGAGGCCGGGCCGTTGGGGGCACGGGTGTTCGCCACCGGCAACGTGGCGGGCAACCCGACCGAACTGGAGATGTTCATCCACGCCGCCGACGGCCGGATCGACTGCGAGGTCCGCGCCTACATGCTGCAGCCGGTGTGCGGCTACATGGCCGCCGAGGTCCGGCCCGCGTTCGAGGGCGCCTGCTACGTGGATGTACCCTTCGGCGTGGAGTTGCGTGACATGGCGGCCGAGCCGCACAGCGAGGAGATCGTCGAGAGCAGTTACCTCGACGCCTTCTGGGGCCACACCTGGGCGGACGTTTCCGACGGCGACAAGGGTCTCGCCATCTTCAGCCAGCCGGGGCTGATCGGCTATCGCTTCACCGACGGCAAGCTCCAGCACATCCTGCACAAGATTATCCCACCGGGCCGCATGGCCGGCGCCCGCTGGGCCAATGACAGCCGCTCCGGCCTAGGTCGCCAGCGAATGACCTTCAGCATCCTCCCCCACGCCGGTGACTGGAAGGCGGCCAAGCTCTACCGCGAAATCGAAAAGGTCCGCCAACCCATCGACGGTGAGGACGTCCTCTATCCCCTAACCGGTTCCGCCCCCGACACCCAACGCGGGCTGGCCGTGGGCCCCGACAACGTCATGCTCAGCGCCTACTTCCAAGACCAAGGCGCAACCATCCTCCGCCTCTACGAAAATCAAGGCGCCCCCACCCGCGCTCGTGTCGATCTGCCAACCAACGTCACCGCCGCCCACATCTGCAACCTGCTCGGCGACCCCATCGACGACACTCGCCCCATCACCCTCACCGGCCGAAAGCTCCAACTCGACCTCGGCCCGTGGGAGATCGTGACACTGCGACTAGCCTAACCCGTAGGGCGTGCAACTCGTTGCACGCCCTACGAAGATGGTCTCCTTCCCTGCGAGCAACAAGTTGCTCGCCCTACATTGCTACAGCGTCACCGCTGTGGAGACGGAGTTTTCCAGGACTTCTTCTGCGGAGACTTCTCGGCCGAGCTTGTCCGACAGATAAATGCCTTCGCTGATGAGCATGGTCGCTAGAGCGGTCTCTGCCGTCGGGAGCAACTCCACGTCGCCGCGGAGGGCGGCGATCCAGTGGTTCTGGGCCGAATCGTAGGCCGTCTGCTTCTCGTCCAACTGGTGCCACCGCCAGTCCGTGCCCTTCAGGTCGAAGCCGGCGTCCATTTCCACGTCGTCCAAGGTGGTGTGGAAGCTGAACGGGCTGAGGCGAATCCCGCCGGCCGAGCCAACAATGCTGCTGCCCTCAAAGCCGTCCAGGTGAATGGCCCAGCTCTCGATGATGTCGAGGGTGAGGCCGTCGGCGAACTTGACGAACCCCAGGCCGAGCTCCTCCACGTCGTAGCCGCTGGAGTCACGGCGAGCGGCGTCCATGTCGGTCTCCTGGTAGACCTTGCCGGAAATCCGCTCGACGGCGGGCAGGCCCAGCAGGTGCAGCATGCGCGCGATGTGGTAAACGCCCATGTCATACAGCGCCCCACCGGCGGCGACCTTCTTCTGCACGAACTGCTCCGTGCCGTAACCATCCACGAACGGACGGCCGCGGCGGCGGAAGCCGGTCGACCGCGCGTGAAAGACATCACCCAGACGCCCCGCGTCGATCAGACGCTTGGCGACCTTGGTCTCCTTGTCGAACAGCGTGCCGAGTTGGATGCTGAGCTTCCGCCCGCACGCGTTGGCGGTTTCGAGCATCTTGACGGCGTCGACATAGGCGCCGGCCATGGGCTTCTCGCAGTAGACGTCCTTGCCCGCTTCAAGGGCGGCGCAGGTAAAGGGCATGTGCAGGTTGTTGTGGAGGCAGACATCGACGGCATCGATATCGTCGGCGGTGAGCAGCTCCCGAAAATCGGTGGTGGTCCGTTCGATACCGAAGTAGTCGCCCGCTTCGGCCAGGGCCGACTCGTCCAGGTCGGCAGCAGCCACGAACTTGACGCCCGGAATGTCCTTGTACTCGTTGAGGTGGATCTTGCCGATCTGGCCTACGCCAATGATGCCGAGACGAATTTCCTGCATGGGTGTGTTCCTTGTTGGGGCAATGCGTGGGTGCAGAGCACCCACCCTACAATCCTGCTATAGGGGCAACGATACCGTCTTTCCAGTCCTGGCTGATTGGTAACTGGCCAGCACAATCTCGAGGACGTCGCGGGCCCATTGCCCGGTGACGCGCGGGGTGCCTTCCTCGTTCTCGATCATGTCCACGATGGCCTCGACGGACGACTTGGCCTCGGGCAGATCAGGCGCATGCCAGCCGTCCTCCGGCTCTCCCGGCAGGTGTGGGCTGTTAACCAGCACCGGCCCGGCCGGATCGCCGAGAATGATCGTGCCCTCCGTGCCGTAGATGGCGCTGTTGGAGCGGTCGGCGATACGGGTGAAGCTAACATCGGTGATCACCAGCACGTCGCTAGCAAACTTGATGGTGGTTACGGAGTTATCCTCGACCTGGATATCCTTGACGGGGAAGTCGCCCAGCATGCGCTCGGTGAAGGCGATGCTCGTCATGCCCTGGACCTCTTTCGCCGGGCCGAACAGGAAGAGCGATTCGTAAATCGGATGAACGCCCAGGTCCATCAGCGCCCCGCCGCCGGCTTGGGCGGGGTCGTAGAACCATGCCTCGAACGGGCTGTAGATCAGGCCCTCATGACCGGTGTGAAAATGGGCCATAGTGGGCTTGCCGATAGCGCCGGCGTCGATGAGTTCCTTAACCTTAAGCATCTCGGGCTTGGTGTCGTGGGCGAACGGCGGGCAGATGAGTTTCACGCCGGCCTTGGCGGCGGCCGCCATGATGGCATCGGCGTCGGCCAGCGTCAGGGCGATGACCTTCTCCATGCAGATATGCTTTCCCGCGGCGACGGCGGCCATCGCGAACGGCACGTGCTGGTCGGTTCGCGAGGAAATCCAGACCACGTCGATATCATCGCGGGCGAGCAGGTCGGCTGGGTCGTCGTAGAAGTCATCCACATGCTCTGCCTCCGGGCCGAGCATGGCGCGGGCGACATCCAAGTCCGGGTCGGCGACGGCCTTGATGTCGGCCCAACTCGATTCGCTAAGTTCGTTGGCGTACCAACCGGTATGCACGTGGGCCGTGCCGAGGATACCGACGCCGTAGGTTGTGTCTCGTTTGGGACTCATGATCGTCTTTCTGGTTCTACAGAGGGAGTTGGATGGGTTTGCCTTGTTCGGCTGACAGATACGCCGCTTCAATCAATTGGACGGCCGCTCGGCCTTCTTCGCCGGTCGTGATGGGTTCCGCCCCGTTCTGGATGCAATCGACGAAATGGGCGATACGGTCGAAATAGACGTTCCCGCCCTCGTCGGCCGTGATCGGATTCCAGCCCTTCTTGAACTCGCCTTTGTCTTCTTTCAGGAAGATGCGCGGCGATTCCGGGCCACTCAGTTCGATCAGCCCGTCCGAACCGAGGATTTCCTGCCGGTCGTGACCGGTCGGGGACACCCACGAGCAGTACAGCACGCCCACAGCCCCGTTCTCGAACCGGAGCAGCATCGCCAGCGAATCTTCCACGGTGGTCTCGGGCGCTTCCAGGATGTTGACGTCCCATTCGCCGTCGCCCCACCACTCGAAGACGGGATGGTTCTTCTCGAACGTGTCGGTCAGGGCGTAGACGCTTTTGACGGCGCCCATCCAATACTGCCACGTGTAGGACGTGTAGATGATGATGTCCATACCCGCCCCGCCGCCGGCGATCTCCTTGTCGTAGAACCAGCCCGCCCCGACCATGTGATACATACCGCCCACGTTGGCGATCTCGTAGGGCTTGCCGATCAGGCCGTCGGCGAGCAGGTCGTGAATCTTCTGGTTCATGGGGCCCATGCGGTCGTGGTGGGTCACCATCAGCAGCACGCCGGACTTCTTGGCCGCGGCGATCATGGCGTCGCACTCGGCCACGTTGCGGGCCATGGGCTTCTCGACCAGCACGTGCTTGCCGGCCTCGGCGGCGGCGATCGCGGCCGGGGCGTGCCACTTCGGCGGCGTGGTCACGTCGATCACGTCGATGTCGTCGCGGGCAACCAGCTCGTTGAAATCGGTGTAGAACGCCTCGGCCCCGTACTGCTCGGCCGTGGTGCGAGCGGCGTCTCCGTTAACGTCGGCCACCGCAACGAGCTTCGCCCCTTCTAGCGCATCCCAATGCGGCAAGTGTGCGGCCTGGGCAATTCCGCCACAGCCAATCACGCCAACTCTCAGTTCGCTCATAGTGTCCTCATCTAGGTCGTATCGTTAGATATGGTCCGGCATGCCGCCGGGCTTGGTCAGTTTGGGTTGGCGGAGGGGATCGTCACACACGCGGTCGCTCAGGGCACGCTGAACGGCAGCTACCTGATAGGCCACTTCCGCGTACTCGTTTCGGCCCGTGTGATGCTCCACGCCCCAGTAGCCGTCGTAGCCGGCGGCGCAAAGAATCTCGATCGCCTCAGCCAGGCGCGTTTCGCTGTTCTGGGCGTCCACGTGCGTGTGCATACACCACGGGGCCAGCCGTCGGTCGCCCTCGTCGGCCGATGCGTTCTCCCAATGGCCAACGTGAATCAGAATGCCGAAGCCGGGGTGATCGACGGCCCGGGCCAGCCGTTCCATGTTGTCGGGAACCAGTTCGGCCCCCCAGTGACTTTCCGGACCCACGCGGATCCCCTGGTCGTAGCCGAACTGGGCGAACTCCTGCATCGTGGCCGCAATGGTGTCAAACTGCTGGTCGGTCCACGTCGTCCCCTCGCCGCCGCAATCGATGCGAACCGTCCGCGCCCCCATCGCTACCCCCGCTTGCAGTTGCTTGCGGGCGGTTTCGCGAGCGGCGGCCCGCTCGTCGGGGTCGTCCCACCACACGTGACACCCATCCACGCAGTAGTTGGCGTGGACGAGGTCGCGTTCGCTCAGCCCCCGAAAGACCTTCTGCTGAAACGCCGGATCAAACGCCAGTTCGTCCGGCGTGAACCCGTTCCAGATATCAATCGCCCGGAGGTCGTGACGAAAGCGAACCGTCTCCAGACATCCGAAGACGTCCATCTCCCTCTGTTCCAGCAGGCCGTGATATGCATAGGTCGCAATCGATACCTTCATGCCCGGCTCCTTGGCTTGAAGGGACCTTCATACCATATCCCCCTACTATCTTGCATCCCCCAAAATCCCTGGCGACAATTCCCGCCACGGGCGAGCCCCTGGACATCCTGCCCTACGTCATTACATTCGGAGTCACCGCCACGTGCGGCGTAGCGACACAATGATCGTAACCTACCCAACGCCCGACGGTATGGTCGCCGCCAAGGACATTCACGTCAGCGTCAATGGCCAAGAGCTGTTCGTTCATGATTCCCGCCAAGGCGCTTTCGTGAGCCTTTCAACTGACGAGGCCGTAACCGTCTCGGTTACCGTCGCCAGAGACTTCGAGCGTGTGGACGTTCGGCCGACACGTCGCGGCATTGCCCCGAACGTGGACGGACGAACGATCACGTTCGAACTGGATCGGCCGGGCCACGTCGTGGTCGAACTCGACGGCGACATCGAACGGCCGCTGTTTGTGTTCGCCAGTCCGCTCGAAACGAACGTGCCGACCCCAAGCGATCCCGGCGTGCGGTTCTTTGAAGCCGCCAAGGTCCACGAGCCGGGGCCGATCGAACTGGCCAGCAACGAAACGCTCTACATCGAAGGTGGTGCGGTTGTCCGGGCCAGTGTCCATGCCGCCGGCGCCACGAACATCCGCATGGCCGGACGCGGCATCCTGGACGCGACCGACCTGCCCCGCGGCCATCTCATCCGCTTCACCGACTGCGAGAACGTCGAGGTCGAAGGCATCGTCGCCTTCAACAACCCCGCGTGGAATTGCGTGCCCTGGTCCTGTCGCAACGTCCACATCGACAATATCAAGATCATCGCGTGGCGCGGCGCGTGCGACGGCATCGACGTCGTCAGTTGTCAGGACGTGCTCATCGAGAACTGTTTCGTCCGCAACGAAGACGATTGCGTGGCCATCAAGGCTCACGGCCGCGATGTCCAGGACGTAACGATCCGCAACTGCGTGCTGTGGAACGGCATGCCGGGCAACGCGTTGGAAGTCGGCTTCGATCTGGAGTGCGAGCGCGTCAGCAACATCGTCTTTGCCGACTGCGACGTCATTCGCGTGGAAGACAACGGCGTACTGACGATTCACAACGGCGACACGGCCGTGGTCGAGAACGTTCGCTTTGAGAACATCCACGTCGAGGACGCCCGGGACCAGTTGATCGACGTCCGTGTGGGCCTGTCGGTGTGGAGCGCCGATTGCCCGGATCGTCATCGCCCACGTTTCGATGACGACGACTACGTGTGGACGGGCTCGTGGCTAAAGCCCCGCCCCGAACAAATGGGCGACTACGCCGCCGGCCGCGGGAGCATTCGCAACATCACCTTCAAGAACATCACCGTCCACGGCGACCGCCTGCCGGAAAGCTATTTGCTCAGCTACGATGCCACTCACGGGGTCACCCATGTCACCTTCGAGAATCTGCGCATTGCGGGCGAGCACATTCACACCCTCGAAGGCGGCCGTCTGAACATCCGCATCGACGATTGGGTCGATACCGAAACCGACCCCGCCGAGGTCCATTTCATCAAATGACCGTTGTCCCGCTGATGCGGCTTGTTGCACCCTTGACCTAACGCGATACAATCGCACTGATGATTCACGAACGCTACGAATCACAGCCAACGCCCTCACTTCGGGAAGGAACTCGCGCCATGACGACCAAGCCACTCATCATCGCTTCAATCTGCATCGCGGCCTTGTCCGTACTGGGCGCGACCCTTCGCGCTCAAGACGCCGACGAAGCGCCCGCCGCCGTTGCCACCATCAAGGCCGTCGGCCTCAGCGTAGCGATGCACGACGGCAGCGACAGCAAGTCCGGCTCCTTCGCCCAGTCGCTCGACGCCGGAACCATCGTGCACCTGATGGCTGATTTCGGCGACCAGATCGCCCTGGAGGAGATCGAGGACGACAGCACCATCGAGGCCTTCACCGACGACGTCGGTACGGTCCTGCTCGAGCCCGGCGAGGCCGAGCGATTCGGCTTCATCGGCATGCGAAACGTGGAAATCGCCGAAGACGGCCACAGCGCGCGGTTCTACTTCACCACCAACGAGCGGCCCGCCGACGGCGCCAAAGCCGTGGTGCTCAAAGCCAGCGTGGTGTTTGTGCTCGGCCGCGATCTGACGACGGCCAAGCTGGACGCTGTCGCGCTCAAGCCGGCCGAGAAACTCACCGCCGGCGAGCATGTGATGGAGATCAAGTCCGTGGGCAAGCCCAGTTGGGGCGATGCCCAACTGGAAGTGGAATTCACCAGCCAGCAAAGCTTCGCCGGCGTCAAGGCGATCCGGTTCTTCGACGCCGACGGCAAGGAGATCGAGTCGGAAGTCAACGGCAACAGCCGCATGCAGGCGAATGACTACGTCGTCTACGGCCGCACGCTATGGCTGATGAAAGCGGTCGACGTGGCCACCGTCGAAATCGATTACTACGCCGAGACCGAAGCCGTCACCGTACCCGTCGACGTCACCGTCGGCGTGGGCCTGTAGTTTCACGCAACGCTCTTTCCATTCCTGACACGACCTACTCAGCAGACCCAAGAGGTGCACTATGAAGACGACCTGGCACGACGAGTTCCGCAATCCCCCCAGCGCGTACCGCGGCAAGCCTTTCTGGGCGTGGAACGGCGACCTCGAACCGGAGGAACTCCGCCGACAAATCCGCGTGATGAAGGAAATGGGGCTAGGTGGGTTCTTCATGCACTCCCGGGTGGGCTTGGCGACCCCCTACCTGTCCGAGAAGTGGTTTGAATGCATCCACGCTTGCATCGACGAGGCCGACAAGTGCGATATGGAGGCCTGGATGTATGACGAAGACCGCTGGCCCAGCGGCGCCGGCGGCGGGTTGGTCACGTGCGACGAGCGATACCGCAAACGCGACCTGACGCTCACCATTGTCGATAGCGCGGCCAAGCTAAAGTGGTCGAAGGACATCCTGGCCGCCTTCACCGCCACGGTAGACGGCTTCGAGGCTCGCAACGTCAAGCGCGTTGCCCGCGGCAAACGCCCCAAACTGGCCAAAGGTGATTCGCTGCTGATCTTCACGGTCGACCTCGCCCACCCCAGCGACTGGTACAACGGCCAGACCTACCTGGACGTGCTCAACCCCGATGCCGTCAAACGGTTCATGGAAGTCACCCACGAAGCCTACCGCGACAACTGCAGTGACGCGTTCGGCAAGGCTGTCCCGGGCATGTTCACAGACGAGCCCAACTACGGCCCGCAATTCTTCCACCCCGATCGGCCGGGCATTCAGGGCAGTTCGCCTTGGACCGGCCGCCTGCCGAAGGTCTTTCGCGAGCGATACGGCTACGACCTGCTCGCGAAGTTGCCCCAGATATTCTTCGACGTCGACGGGCGCAAGATTACCCCCACCCGACGCGACTACCACGACTGCCTCACCCACCTGTTCGTGGACTCCTTCTCCAAGCCCCTCGCCCAATGGTGCGAAGACAACGGCCTGCTCCACACCGGCCACGTGCTGATGGAGCAACCGCTGGCCGCTCAGGCCAACGTGGTCGGCAGCGCCATGCGGTTTTACGAATACATGCAGGCTCCGGGCATGGACCTGCTGATGCAGATTTCTCGCGAGATCGATACCGCCAAGCAGGTCGCCAGCGTGGCCCGTCAGTTCGGCCGCAAGTGGCGACTGACCGAAACCTACGGCTGCACCGGCTGGGACTTCAACTTCGCCGGCCACAAGGCCCTGGGCGACTGGCAGGCGGCGATGGGCATCAACCTGCGTTGCCCGCACCTGTCGTGGTACACCATGGAAGGCGAGGCCAAACGGGATTACCCGGCCAGCATCTTCTACCAGTCCCCGTGGTGGCGCGACTATCGCACCGTGGAAGACTACTTCGCACGCATCGGCGTGGCGATGACCCAGGGCGTCGAGGTGCGCGACCTGCTGGTGATCCATCCGATCGAAAGCGTCTGGCTGACCTGCGTGCATTGGTCCCACGGCGACGACCCCATCGACGTCGCCTGCAAGCAACTGCGGGATTCACTGCTGACGGCCAACATCGACTTCGACTACGGCGACGAGGACATCCTCGCCCGCCACGGCAAGGTCCGCCGCGGCGATCGGCCGACCTTGCGCGTCAACAAGGCCGAGTACAAAGCCGTCGTCGTTCCACCGATGCGAACGATCCGCAGTTCCACACTGGCCCTGCTGAAGCGGTTCCAAGCAGCGGGCGGCCTGGTGGTATTCGCCGGAGATACAGCCGACCATGTGGACGCGCGTCCGTCGGCGGCGGCCGCGGAACTGGCGGCGCAGTGCGTCCGCACGCCGCGCAAGGGCGTCAAGTTGGTGCGCGCCGTCGACGCCGCCACGCGGCGCGTGTCGATCGCCGATGCCGACGCCCAAGAGAATCCCGCCTCCCTTTACATGCTGCGTGAAGACGCCGAGGCCTTCTATCTGTTCGTCTGCAACACCGGCCATCGGTTCGAACGTCACCGCTTCGAGGACGCCGAGCCCCACGTACGCAAACGGACGCTCAGTTTCGATGACGTTCGCATTCGCGGCTTCGCCGAGTGTGCGGGCGCGCCGATCGAACTCGACGCAACCACGGGCGAGCGATTCGCCGCGGACGCCCGCCGCCGGAAGGACGGCTGGGAGGTGCGCACCTCTCTGCCGCAGCTCGGCAGTCGACTGTTCGTGTTCCCCAAGCGGGCCGGCCGGGCCAAGCTCGCACCTCGCCCCAAGCGTAAGCAGGTCAGTTCCCGGGCGATCAATCCCAAACGGTGGGACCTGTCGCTGTCGGAGTGCAACTGCCTCGTGTTGGATCGGCCGACGTATCGCATCGGGTCGGCCGGTCGCAGGAAGGCGCCCGATATTCTCGCCATCGACCAAGCCGTTCGCGACTCGCTCGGCTTGACCCGCCGCGGCGGGGAAATGGTCCAGCCCTGGGCCCGAACGCCCAACCCCAAGCCCACGTGCACTCGCGTGGAACTGGCCTACACGTTCGACGTCCAAGCGATCCCCAGCGGCGATGTGTTCATCGGCATCGAACAGCCGCAGCGGTACTGCATCGAGCTGAACGGAACGTGCGTCAACACCGACGCCGCAAGCGGCTTCTGGACTGACAAGTCGCTCCATCGCGTGCCGGTCGACCCGGCCATGCTGCGACTGGGCGCCAATGAGCTTCGACTCGTCTGTGATTACGACGAGAGGCACCCCGGTCTGGAGATCGTTTACTTGCTGGGCGATTTCGGCACGGCCGTCCGTGATACGGAGGTGGCGATCACCGCCGCCCCCCGCCAACTGCGGATCGGCGACTGGACCAAGCAAGGGCTGTCCTTCTACGGCGGATCGGTCAGCTATCGCTGCACGATTCGGCCGAAAGTCGCAGGCAAACAGCGCGTGTTCGTGTCGCTGGACGGTTACGAAGGCACGGCCGCTGCCGTCAGCATCAACGGCCAACGCGCGGGCGTCGCGGCCTGGGCCCCGCAGGAAGTGGACATCACCGACCTGCTAGACGGCAGCCCGGCCGAGCTGACCATCGAGATTCTCGGCAGCCGGCGAAACTCGCACGGCCCGCTGCACGTCAAGACCATGCCCAACTGGGTCGGCCCCGGCGCCTTCATTGAACGCGGCGCCAACTGGCTGGACGGCTACAACCTGACCCCGTGCGGCCTGATGACCCCGCCGCGTCTGATCGTGCGACGTTAGGACGGCCCCATGGACCTGACGAGTGTACACCAACTGGATGTGGATCGCATTTGGGCCGGCGCGGTGAAGGTGCTGGGCGAGATCGGTCTGGAGATCGCCAATGACACCCTCGCCCAAGATCTCACCGGCAAGCTCGATTTGCGAGGCGGTCGCGTGCGCATTCCGGCCGACGTGGCCGAGCATTATGCCGAGGAAATCCGAACGCGTTTCGGCGGGCCGCTCGATACGCCGCCGGTGGTCAAGCCCGTCCTGCACAATCTGCCACTCAATCCCTACTGGCTCGACCCGGCCGACGGCCGCATCAAGCCCAACGACAGCGAAACGGTCATCCGAAACTCCAAGCTCCTGTGCCAACTCACCGACGAGGGTATGGTGTGCGGTTCGGTGGCGGGCGTGCCGTCGGACGTGCCGCCTGAGATGCAGTTCCTGATGATCTACTACCTGAGTTGCGTCTATGGCCGACATCCGGGCAGTTGGTCGCTGATGCACACGCGACGGGCCATGGCGTACATCTTCGAAGTCGCCGATGTCATGGGCCTGCCCAGGAGTGTCTACGCCGAGTCCATCTCGCCGCTGAAGTTCACGGGACAATCAGTCGACCTCGCCCTGGAGGCGGCTCGGCAAGGCGTGGGGGTCGGCATCGATCCCATGCCCGTGCTGGGGGTCTCGGCCCCGGCGGATTGGCATATGGCGTGGTCGCAATCGGTGGCCGAGAACATCGGCTGCTACGCGCTGTTCCGCGAGTACGGCGTCGAGAACGTCCAGGCGCCGTCGGTCCGGCTGTTCCTATCCAACCCCAGCGCGTGCACGCCCTATTTCAGCGCGCCGCAGCACATCGTGGCGCTGCTGATGCGGCGGAAGGTCCGAGAGTTCTTCGGGCTGACGACCGTGGGGGGCGAGCTGATGCTGGTGGCCGGGAAGAGCCCGGACGCCCAGACGGCCATGGAGAAGATGGCCGGCTGCATGCTGGGGAAGGTGTACGGCTTCGGCCATCTCGAGGGGGCCGGCGGCCTGTGGATGGATGAGGTCTTCAGCCCGCAGCAACTCGTCATCGACGCCGAGATCGCTCGTTTCGTCGGCAGCGTCGACGTGGACGTGGCCGAGCCGGTCGGAGACATCGTTTCGGTCATCGAAAGCGGATTGGAGGCCGGCAGCTTTCTGGAAGCGGATCTGACGCTGGATCGGTTCAGCCAGTTCGCCTGGAGCCCGGACTTGTGCGATCTGGCCCCACGGGGCAGTTGGACCGGCGACCACCAAACGCTTCTGAAACGGGCGACCGAGATCGCCGAGAGCAAGGCCGCCGCCTATACCTACGAACTAACCGACCATCGCCGCGAAGCCTTGGACGCCATCATCGCCCGGGCACGCGCCGAGTTCGGCTAGGCCCGTTTAGCCAGGACGGCACGTTCGTACTCGCGGACCTCGTCCAGCCACGCCGCCCCCACCGGAACGTTCTGCTGGGTGCAGTAGGCGTCCCACACCGCCGACCACGGCAAGGCCTTGGCTTCTTCGGCCAGCGCCAATCGGCCGGTGAAATCGCCGCCTGCTTCCAACGCTCGCAACTGATCGGCCGGTTCGAGTAGCGCCATCAGCAGGGCCTTGAGAATCGCTCGCGTGCCGATCACCCACGCGGCCACACGGTTGATGCTGGCGTCGAAGTAATCGAGGCCGATGTGCACGCGGCCGAGGTAGTCGCCCACCACGATCTCTCGGGCGATGGCGCGGGTCTCGTCGGAGAGTGTCACCACGTGGTCGCTGTCCCACCGCACCGGGCGAGACACGTGCAGGAGGACTTCGTCCAGATTGCACAGTACGGCTGAGAGCTTGTCGGAGATCACTTCGGTGGGGTGGAAATGCCCCGCGTCCAAGCACAGCAGCTTGCCGGCGGCGACGGCGTAGCCGAGGTAGAACTCGTGGGAGCCAACGGTGTAGCTTTCGGCCCCGATACCGAACAATTTGCTTTCGACGGCGTCAAGGCTGTGCGCGGCGTCTATCGACTCGGCGAAGATCGCGTCAAGCGACGCCTTGAGTCGCTCGCGCGGAGCCTTCCGGTCGGCGGGCGTATCCTTGTAACCATCGGGGACCCAGAAGTTCGTCACACACGCGCTACCGGTGGCCTGGCCCATGGCCGCCCCGACATGGCGACAGGCGATACCGTGTTCGATCCAGAACTGACGGATATCACTATCGGCATGAGACAGCGTGAACCCATCGGACGCTTTGGGGTGGCTGAAAAACGTCGGGTTGAAGTCCAGGCCCAGACCGGCCGCCTTGGCCCAGTCGATCCAACGCGAGAAATGCTCCGGGCTCAGTTCGTTTCGCTCGACGGCCTTGCCGGATGTCTCGGCATACATCGCGTGCAGGCTCAGTCGGTGCGAGCCGGGGATCAGGGACATCGCCTTATCCAGATCCCCGCGGAGTTCATCCCCATTGCGGGCCTTCCCGGGGTAGTTGCCGGTCGCGGCCAGGCCGCCATCCAACTCCCCGCCGCCAGCTTCGAATCCGCCGCAGTCATCCCCCTGCCAGCAGTGGACGGAGATCGGAATCGTCGCCAGCATCTTGATGGCGCGGTCCACATCAACCCCAAGGCCGGCGTATTGGTCTCTTGCGAGTAGGTAGGCTTCTTCGATGCGCTTGTCGCTGGTCATCCCCACAGCCTAGCGTCGTCAGGGGCCATGAGCAACCTGTCCGTGTGCGGCCCGCCGCGAGAGTTGCGCCTACTCTTCGACGGACATGGGGCGGGCGGGCCCCATCAAGGAGAAGTGCTTGTAGGGCTCAAGTCGCCATTCGGCAGTGAACCGGAATCGCCTCCCTTTCGGGTCGTCCAACCCTAAGAAGAGCCGCGCCGGGCTATGAATGGCCAAGTTAATGTTCTCGCCTGCAACAATGGGGGAGGACGTGTCGCCTTCGACAGTGTCGACGTTCACCACCAGCAGGAATTGCGGATCGAAGTGAGCTAGGTACACGGTCGCCTCTCGCCGCCCGAGGATTTCCACTTCCTCGACCGTACCGGTGAAGACAACTTCGTCTTGTCCGGCCTCTAGGGTCTCTGGCTCGCCACTATTACAGCCCGACGATGACACGCAGGCCAGCGCTATCATCGAGCATAGACTCAGACACCTTCGTCTCATGACTCATATCTCCCGCGCTCCGCGTCGGATGACCCTAGCCCTCAGACGAACTCGGACCAATTCGGTTCCCGACACATCGTGACTATAGCATAGACAATTCCTCTGGTCCTGCAGCTACCGGGCTGGGGCGATCCTGCCTCTGGTCAGGCCGAGGGAGGCGAGGTAGGTCTCGGCCTGGTCGTGGTCGCGGAGGTTGGCCCAGCCATCGGTCTGGAGCATGTGGGCGTCCACCGTGGCGGTGAAGCGGACGCCGAGGGCATTGGCGTGGGCCAAGATGGCGGGCCGTTTGACGCGTGTGGGCATGAGTTCCCACAAGGCACCGGTTTCGGCGCAGGCTGCCATGAGCGGGGCCATCAACTCGCACAGCTCGTCGTCGGAGAGGTCGTCGACGGGGACGTCGTAGTTGCGGAGTGGGAATAGGCCGTCGTACATGTGGCCGAGGACTTTCGGGCCGGGATTGCGTGTGATGGCGTTAGCGTACGCCAATGCGAGATTGCGGACGATTTCTGCCGGGCCTATCTCGGCCACGCGGTTGCGCCACGCGTAGGCCGTCTCGGGATCGCTACCAGCAATGTTGCCCGGAATCAGCGCCGGATCGGGCGTGATGGTCTCCATTGTCGGCAGCCAGTGGACGCTCAGGACCAGCGCATCAAGCTTGGCGGCCTGGCCGGCGGGAGTGTTAAGCGTACCGGCGTCGTCGATGATCTCGGTTTCCACGCCCGCCAGCATGCGGATGGGCGAGATCGGTTGAAATGCGCGGATGTCGGTCAGGAAGGCGTCGAACTGGCCGGGAACGACACGCTTCCAGTGGACCCATTCATCGCCGCCGTTAGGCAGTTCTCGCGAATAGTGCTTAAGGACGCAGACTTCATCGAGGCCGAGCCGAACCGCCTCGGCGGCAATATTCGGCAGCGTCATTTCATCATGCGCGCAGCCGTCCACATGGTAGTGAACGTGGTAGTCGCATTTGCGCGTCATCGACGGCGCCCGCCCTACTGCCACACTGGCTTTTCGGCGTAATGGCCGACCATTTGTCGCTGTGGCTTGGAAGCGCATTCGATCTTCACGACGCCGTAGCGAATATCCTTGTCCGGACACGTCTTGGGCAAGCCCAGGAGGCGGAGCACTTGCTTGTCGTGGCGGACCTTCAGACGCTTCAGGCCAGTCGGCGTGATCAGGCTGGCCCGTTTGACCTTGCCCTTGAAGTAGCCCACGGACATCTCCTCGCCCGGCCAGTCACGCAGCCACGCGTAGGCGGTGTTGCCCTTGCGGCTCCACTCCACGTAGTTGTTCAAGGGCTGCAGGTCGCCGCAGCGGTCGCATTGGCCGTACATGGCCTCGCCGTACACGCTCAGCCACTTGCCGATGCGTTTGAGGCGCGTCACCGCCGGGGGCGGCACGGACCCGTCCGGGGCGGGCCCGATGTTCAGCAGCAGGTTCCCGCCGGCTTGGGTGATCTGCTGCAGCATGAACAGAACGTGGCGGGCGTCGCGATAATCCTCGTCGGGCGAGTCCTGGTAGCCCCACGAGCCGTTGAAGGTCATGGCGCTTTCCCACGCACGGCCGGCCGGCGCAGCGCGGATGGTCTCTTCCGGCGTGGAGAAGTCCTCTTCCAGCGTGCAGCGGTCGTTGATGATGATGCCGGGCTGGAGCTTGCGGACCATGTTGTTGGTCTTGCGCATCTCCCATTGGGCGGGCGTGGTGAGCGGATACGGCACGTCGTACCAGAGGATGTCGATCTGGCCGTAGTTGCTCATCAGCTCGCGAAGTTGACCTTGGACGTAGTCCAGGTAGCGGCGTCGGGCGGCCGCATTGGTGGCGCAGCGCAGCCCGTCCTTGTGATGCCAGTCAATCAGCGAGTAGTACAGCCCCACGCGCAGCCCCTGCTCGCGGGCGGCCTCGACATACTCACCCACGAAGTCGCGCTTGGGCCCCATGTCCCACGAATTGCACTCGCTCTGCTTGGTGGGCCACATGCTGAAGCCATCATGATGGCGCGTAGTGAAGACCATGTACTTTTGCCCGGCGGCCTTGGCGAGCTTGGCCCACTCGCGCGCGGCGCGGCGCTTGGGGCGGAAGGTCTTGGCTAGCCCGAAGTACTCGTCCCAGGGAATCCGCTCCTGGTTGACGGCCCATTCGTGTCGGCCGACCATCGCGTACAGGCCCCAGTGAACGAACATGCCGAACCGCGCCTCATGCCACCACTGCATGCGGCGTTGGCGGTCGAGTTGGGTCTTGGTCAGTTTCTTGGTCTTGCGTACCATAGCGGGTCCAATCATGTAGGGCGTGCAATCCGCCGCGGCAGATTGCACGCCCCACGGGGCATTTTCTTTCTGCTACGACCAGTCCCCGGGCCCGTCGGCGTGGGCGCCCATGCCGCGGGAGGGCTTGGTGGCGCAGTCGATCTGCAAAACGGCGACGCCGACGGACTTGTCGGGACACGTCCTGGGCAGGCCCGTGATCAGCAGACGGCGCGGCTCTTGCTTGAACTTGACGGGCTTGGCGCCTTGGGGCGTCAGCAGCTTGATGCGTTTGACCTTGCCCTTCCACCGGCCGATGCCGATCTCTTTGCCCGGCCAGACGCGGAGCCACGCGTAGGCGGTTTTGCCCTCGAGTGTCCAGTCGGCCATCGTCAGCGAACAGAGCATGTTGCCCGGCAGTCGCGGGCGAATGCCGTAGACCAGCTTCTTACCGTAGACGCCCAGCCACTTGCCGACCGCCTTGAGGCGCTCGTGGGCGATCTTCGGCAGCGTGCCATCGGCGTGCGGGCCGACATTCAGCAGCAAGTTGCCGCCGCCGGCCGTGCACTGACGCAGCATACCGACGACCGCGCGCGAGGAGTGCCAATCCTCCGGCGGTGTATCCATGAAGCCCCACGAGCCGTTGAACGTCATGCACGCTTCCCACGCTCGGCCGGGATCGGCGGCCTGGATGTGCTCCTCGGGCGTACCGAAGTCCTCCGGCAGAAGCGAGCGGTCGTTGATGAGGATGTCCGGCTGGAGCTTGCGGACCATGCGGTTCATCCTGGCCGACTCCCAGCCGGTGGCGTCCGGCAGCGGGTAGGCGACGTCGTACCAGAGAATGTCGATCTTGCCGAACTTGGTCATCAATTCCTTGACCAGGGCGTGGGTGTACTTGACGAACCGCTTTCGGGCCGGTTCGCTCTTGGCGCAACGAACGCCGTCCGGGTGGTGCCAGTCCATCAGGGAGTAGTAGAAACCCACCTTCAGCCCTTCGGCGCGGCAGGCGGCGACGTATTCGGCCACCAGGTCTCGGCCGGGCCCTGTCTTGCCGGCGCAGTAGTCGGTGACGGCCGAATCCCACAGGCAGTAGCCCTCGTGGTGCTTGGTCGTCATGACCATGTATTTCATGCCGGCGGCCTTGGCGAGCTTGGCCCATTCGCGCATGCAGTTGGGCTTGGGCTTGAACTTGCGGGCCAGGGCCTCGTATTCGGCGTGCGGGATCTGCTCGATGTTCTGCACCCACTCGTGACGGCCCAGGATGCTGTACAGGCCCCAGTGAACGAACATGCCGAAGCGGGCCTCGTACCACCACTTCATGCGACGCTTGCGATCGGCGATGACAGCTTTTGCTTTGGCGCTGAGTTTGCGAGCCATGATGTTCTCCTGAATTGGCGTATGTTCGCGGGCGTGGACCCGACTTCTAGCTGAACCAGACGGCGTTGCTTTCGGCGTGAATACCCATCTGCCGCGTGGGTCGCGTGGCGCAATCGATCTGGAATACCGAAACGCCCGCGGTCTTGTCCGGGCAGGCCTTGGGCAGGCCGGTCAGCAGCAGTCGCCGCGGCGTTTGAACGAATTTGCAGGGCTTGGCGCCCTGGGCCGTCAACAGCTTGACGCGTTTGACCTTGCCCTTGAACCAGCCCACGCCGACCTCGCCGTTGGGCCAGGTGTTGCACCAAGCGTAGGCGGTCTTGGGGCTGGCGTCGCGCGTCCAGACGAGCATATTGCCCACCTCGTGCAGGCCGTCGGCTCGTGGCCGAACGCCGTAGACGAGTTTCTTGCCGTACACGTCCATCCACTTGCCAACCTTGGTGAGGCGCTCGGTGGCTTCGGCGGGCACGGACCCGTCCGGCTTGGGGCCGATGTTCAGCAGCAGGTTGCCGCCGCCGGCCACGCACGTCCGCAGCATCAATACCACGTCCCGCGCGCTGTGCCAGGCGTCGTCGGTGGTCTCGACCCAGCCCCACGAGCCGTTGAACGTCATGCACGCTTCCCAGGCGCGGCCGGTCTCGGCGGCGATGATGGATTCTTCCGGTGTGCCGAAGTCCTCGGGGATCTGCGAGCGGTCGTTGAGGATAATGTCCGGCTGAAGCTTGCGGACCATGCGGTTCATCTTGGCGGATTCCCAGCCCTTGGCCTCGAGCGGGTAGGAGACGTCGTACCACAAGATGTCGATCTTGCCGTACTTGATCATCAGCTCTTTGACTTGGTTGTGGGTGTACTTGACGAACCGCTGACGGGCGGGCTCGCCCTTGAGGCACTTGAGGCCGTCGGTGTGGTGCCAATCCATCATCGAGAAGTAGAAGCCCACCTTCAGCCCTTCGGCCCGGCAGGCGGCGACGTATTCGGCCACGAGGTCGCGGCCGGGACCGGTTTGGGCGGCGTTGTAGTCGGTGGTGGCGGTATCCCACAGGCAGTAGCCGTCGTGGTGCTTGGTGGTCAGCACCATATACTTCATGCCCGCCTTCTTGGCGAGTTTCGCCCACGACCGGGCGCAATTGCGCTTGGGTTTGAAGTCCATCGCGAGTGCTTCGTATTCGTCGCGGGGGATCTGTTCGTTGTTCTGGACCCACTCGTGACGACCGACCACGCTATAGAGCCCCCAGTGCACGAACATGCCGAAGCGAGCGTCGTGCCACGACGCCATGCGACGTTTCCGATTGCGATTCTCTGCCAGCGCCTTCTTGCTCAGTTTGCGGGCCATGCTGCTATCTCCTTAGTCATCCGTCCGGTGACCTATTCGTTGAACCACTCCCAGTCCAAGTCTTCATATTCGGTATGAACGCTCATCCAGCGCCCGGGTTTCTTCTCACAATCGATCTGCAAGACGGCGATGCCGACGGACTTATCCGGGCAGGCACGCGGCAAGCCGCTAATGACGACGCGCCGCCGGTCCTGCCTGAACTTGACGGGCTTGGCACCGGTGGGCGTCAGCAGCTTGACGCGCTTGACCTTGCCCTTGAACCACCCGATGCCGACGTCGCCCATCTTGGGCCAGGTCCGGCACCACGCGTAGGCGGTCTTGGGGTCCCTGTCGCGCGTCCAGTCCAGCATATTGCCCACGTCGAGCAGCCCTTTCGCACGCGGGCGAACGCCGTAGACACACTTCTTACCGTAGGTGTCAATCCACTTGCCGACCTTGGTCAGCCGCTCAACCGCCTGGCGCGGAAGGGAGCCGTCCGGCTTGGGGCCGATATTCAGCAGCAGGTTGCCGCCCCCGGCCACGCACTTGCGGAGCATCTTGACCACGTCGCGGGCGCTGAGCCATTCCTCGTCGGCGGTGTCGGAGTAGCCCCAGGAGCCGTTGAAGGTCATGCACGCTTCCCAGGCGCGGCCTTCGTCGGCGGGAACGATTTCTTCCTCGGGGGTCTTGTAGTCTTCCGGCACGCGCGAGCGGTTGTTGATGATGATGTCCGGCTGCAGCTTGCGGACCATGCGGTTGAGCTTGCGCGACTCCCATTTGTCGGCTTCGAGCGGATAGTCGCCATCGTACCAGAGGATGTCGATCTTCCCGTAGTGGGTCATCAACTCGCGGACCAGCGAGTGCGTGTACTCGACGAACCGCTTGCGGGCCGGTTCGGATTTGACACACCTGTAGCCGTCCGGGTGGTACCAATCCATCAGGGAGTAGTAGAACCCCACCTTGAGGCCTTCGGCTCGACACGCGGCGACGTATTCGGCGATCAGATCTCGCTTCGGGCCGGTCTTGACGGCGTTGAAGTCGCAGACGGCGGAATCCCACAGGCAGTAGCCCTCGTGGTGCTTGGTCGTCAGCACCATGTATTTCATACCCGCTTTCTTGGCCAGCTTGGCCCAGGAGCGGATGCAGTTGGGCTTGGGCTTGAAGGTGTTGGCCAGTTGGGCGTATTCGTCCTTCGGGATCTGCTCATTATTCTGGACCCACTCATGGCGGCCGAGTTGGGAGTAGAGACCCCAGTGAACGAACATGCCGAAACGGGCGTCGTGCCACCAGGCCATGCGGCGCTTGCGGTCGCGGTCTTGGGCAGCGATCTTTGCGGTCTTGCGCGCCATGAATGTCTCTTCCGTTACGAGGTCGGCTTGGACGCCAATTCGTAGACCGTACGCCGCGGGTGGGGTCGGGTCAAGCTGCGCGGCCGCCGAAAGCGTGTTGTCCCGAGGGGCGTACAAACGCTACAGTGCACACGCGGGCCCATGCGTGCGAGTCCGTTCGGAGAGATCAGTGATTCGTCCCATTCCGTCAGCGGAGAAGAAGTGGCGGCTGTTTCGTGCGTGGACCAGCGGGTACCCCATCTGGTGCGCGTGGCAGGTGACGTATCGCTGCAACTTCCGCTGCCGCTTCTGCGGGTACTGGCACGACCCCATGGGCTGGGAACCCGAGCCGGACGTGGCCGCCTACGCCGACGGCGCCAAGAAGCTGGCCCACATGGGCACGCTGATGGTCTCGCTCGCCGGCGGAGAGCCCTTCCTCCGCGAGGACCTGCCGGAACTGGTCAACCAGATCGGCCGGTACCACTTCCCCTTCATGACCACCAACGGCTGGCTGGTCACCGAGGAGTCTGCCCGGGCCGTCATGGATGCCGGCGTGTGGGGGGTGTCGGTCAGCATCGACTACGCCACGCCGGCCAAGCACGACGCCCGCCGCGGCGCCCCCGGCGCGTGGGACCAGGCTTGGCGTGCGGTGGAATTGCTCTCGGCCGCCCGGAAGCACAAGCACCAACGCGTCAACGTGATCGCGGTGCTGATGGACGACAACCTCGACGACATGGCCGAGCTGATCCGCATGGCGGCCGAACGGCGGGTGTACTTCATGGTCCAACCGTACGGGTTCCGCAAGACCGGCTCGAGCGCCTACGAGCACAACGACGGATCGGTCACGCCCGCCCTGATGAATCTGTTCAAGCAGTTCCCCAACTTCGCCTCCAGCCCCGCCTACATCAGCCGCTTCGATGAGTTCCTGGAGCGAGGCATCGACAACTGCCGGGCCGGACGCGTGTTCTTCAACATCGATTCGACCGGCGACATCGCCATCTGTGTCGAGCAGCGAAATCGGCCGATCGCCAACCTGTACAAGGATGCGATCTGGACCATCCGCGACCGCCTCAAGGGCGCTTCCAAAAACAACACCTGCAACGACTGCTGGTACAACTGCCGCGGCGAAATCGAAAGCCTCTACAGCCCTTACGGCTTCCTCAACTGTCTCCGCCATTACATTCTCGACGGCGGCCGAGCCCCCGCCGACAAGTGGGGGCACATCCGCAACCTTTGACAAAGGCATCTTGACATTGCGTCGATATCTGCCGATCCACTATAGTAAAGGTACAGCGCAACGGAGCGTGATTCGTCGCCACGGCGCCGGACACGCCGGGAGACACGAGCTATGGCAGAACGGACTGGATCAGATCGACCCACTCGGGCAGCCTTTTCCTTGACCGAACTGCTCATCGTCCTGGCGATCTTGGGGCTGTTGACGGCCATTGTGGCGCCGACCGTCATTCGCAGCATCGAACTGAGCCGCCGGGCCGTCTGCCAAGGCAACCTGCGGAACCTGACCTCGGCCTTCAATATGAAACGGGCCGACGTGGTGGATGGCACGAGCACGCCGCTGTCGGTGACGGCCTACTGGCCCCTGTATTTGGTCGAGTACCTGGGCGATAGCTATCGCGGCCTGCTGTGCCCCAACGACCTTTTCCCCACGACGGGCTTCTTGGGAGTCGAAATCTACCGAACCGGCGGCAACCAGACGGTGTGCGACTTGAACGTCTTCGACAGCCAGCCGGTCTGGGAAGAATGCGCCATGGCGGACCTGGAAGGCAACCCGCCGGGGGTCTGGAAACTCAACGAAGCCCAGTACGAAGCGATCGAGCATGCCGAGAGCAAGTACATCGTTGACCAGCTTCCCCAGTACGAGCCCGGCGAGAACCCCAACATCTATTACTACATGGTCGAGGACCTTCGCACCGGCGACCCGGACGGCGAGAACTGGGCCACCGGCGACCGTGACTACGAGGACATCATCATTCGGGTCGAGGAACGCAGCAACAACGTCATCTTGGACTTCACCTTCGGCTACACGATGTTTAACTTCGACCTGACGACGCCCGACGCGACCTACACGCAGATCAAGGGCCAGATGCCCCGCCTCCAATTCAAGGGAACAGGCGATAATAGCTACGGCATGAACTGGCACGCCGACAACATCTTGCCCGGCGCGAGGGTGATCCTGGCGTTGGATTACGAGGATGACGTGGTCTACGTCGGCAGCGATGACGAGAGGAGGCGGTGGGACCAGAACAACGCGCCCCGACACCTCGACCAGAGCAACGTAGCCTTCACCGACGGCGGGGTTTCGGCCCGGAATGTCGAGGACATTGCCCCGCTGTCGATCGAGACCCGCAACGAGTATTGGAACACGCCCAGCACCATGGAGTAGCCCCGCCGACGGCGCCCCCGCGTAGCTGCCCTCTTGCTTTTGGCGTTCCCTGCCGCTACCATTCCCCCGGCCGTTAGGGATAGCTCGGCCTTGCGACGAATCATGAAACCGCTGCTGAATGCTCAACAAGTCACGGACGCTCTCGAAGGCCTGTATCAGGCCATTACCGATCAATTCCCCGCCGACCAACCCCTTGCCGTAATCGGTATTCGTACGCGTGGCGAGGTGCTGGCCCAGCGACTGGCCGACCGGCTCGGCGCCGATTACGACATCCAATTCGGCGTGCTGGACATCGGCTTCTACCGTGACGATCTCTCCCGCCGCCGCGGGGCCCCGCTGGTGCGGGCGACCGAAATCGATTTCGACCTCGACGACGCGGAAATCCTGCTCGTCGATGATGTCCTCCAAACCGGCCGAAGCATCCGCGCCGCCCTGCAGGCGCTGCTGGACTTCGGGCGACCGAAAACCATCCGCTTGGCGGTGCTGGTCGACCGCGGCGGGCGCGAGCTGCCCATTGCCGCCGACTTCATCGGCGCCACGGTCGAGGCCGAGCCGGGCCAGCGCGTGCAGGTCAAAGTGACGGAGATCGATGGCGAAGAAGGCGTCTACATCGTCGAAAAAGGCTAAGCGGGCCCCGGCCAAGAAGGCGGCGACCCAATCCGGCGCTCCGCCGGAGGTGGAGGGGTTTGTCTGGCACCGCAAGGATCTGGTGGGCCTGGACGAGCTGTCGGGCGAAGAAATCACCCACATCCTCGACACGGCCGAAAGCTTCCGGGAAGTCTCCACTCGGTCGATCAAGAAGGTCCCGGCGCTTCGCGGCAAGGTGGTGGCTTTGATGTTCTTCGAGGACTCCACCCGCACGCGGATGAGCTTCGAACTGGCGGCCAGCCGCCTCTCGGCCGACACGGTACTGTTCACGGCCAAGGGCTCGTCGGTCACCAAGGGCGAGACCACACTGGACACCGCCCTGAACATCGCCGCGATGGGCGTGGACGCCATGGTTGTCCGCCACAAGCAAAGCGGCGCCCCCCACATGCTGGCCCGGAAGCTGCCCGGGGTCTCCATCATCAACGCCGGGGACGGCTCACACGAGCACCCCACCCAGGCGTTATTGGATATCTTCACTATGCGACAACGGCTGGGGCGGGTGGCGGGGCTGAAGGTCGCCATCGTCGGCGACATCGCCCACTCGCGCGTCGCCCGCAGCAACATTCTGGGCCTCAAGAAGCTCGGGGCTGAGGTCGTGGTGGTGGGCCCGCCCACGCTGGTCCCCAACGCGATCCAGGCGATGGGCTGTCAGATCAGCCACAACCTCGACGAGGTCCTGCCCGACGTCGACGTCATCAACATGCTTCGGATCCAGTTCGAGCGGTTCGACAACAACCAGTTCCCCTCGCTCCGCGAGTACCACAGCATCTTCGGCCTGACCGCGGATCGGCTCAAACGCTGCAAGCCGGACGTTCTGGTGATGCACCCCGGGCCCATCAACCGCGGCGTGGAGATTACCTCCGAAGTCGCCGACGGGCCCAACAGTTGCATCCTCCAACAAGTCACCAACGGCCTGGCCGTAAGAATGGCGATCCTCTATCTGGTCTCGCAGGGCAACCAATGACCGACATTGTGATCAAATCCGGTCGGGTGATCGATCCGGCCAACGGGATCGACAAGACGGCCGACGTGGCCATCAGCGGCGGCGTGATTGAATCGGTGGGCCGTTTTACGGGCAAGGCCCGGCGAGCCCTCAACGCCAAAGGTAAGATCGTTTCGCCCGGGCTGATCGACCTGCACGTGCACTGTCGCGAGCCGGGACACGAGGAAGAGGAAACCATCGCCTCGGCGGCCGCGGCCGGCGCCGCCGGGGGGTTCACCACCATCTGCGCCATGCCCAATACGCACCCGCCCGCCGACGACGACACGGCCATGCACTACGTGATCCAACGCGGTCGCGAGGCCGGCCAGGCGCGAGTGCTGCCGATCGGCTGCATCACCAAGGGTTCCGAAGGCAAGGACATGGCCGAGATGGGCCTGATGCTTGCGGCGGGCGCGGTGGCCTTTTCCGATGACGGCATGGGCATCTCCTCCAGCGCGACCATGTACCGAGCGCTGCAATACGCGGGCATGATCGGCGCGCCACTGATGCAGCACTGCCAAGACCCCGACCTGATGACGGGCCACATGAATAGCGGCGCGGTGGCGGTGCGCCTGGGCTTGGGGGGCATTGCTCCTTCCGGCGAGCAGACCATGCTCCGGCGCGACCTGGAACTAGTCGCCCGCACCAACTGCCGCTATCACATGCTGCACTGCTCGACCGCCGGCAGCGTGGAGCAGATCCGCCAAGCCAAAGCCGCCGGCATGGCCGTGACCGCCGAGGCCACCCCCCACCACCTGCTGCTGACCGAAGCAGCCTGCATGACGTTCGACCCGAACTACAAGATGGCCCCCCCGTTGCGATCCAGCGCCGATGTCGAAGCCCTGCGGGCGGGCGTGGCTGACGGGACCATCGACTGCCTCGCCACCGACCACGCCCCCCACTCCGAAGAGGAGAAGGAACTCGAGTTCGCGCTGGCGCCATTCGGCATTATCTCGCTGGAGTGCGCCCTGGGGCTCTACGCCAAGGCCCTGATCGAGCCCAAGCTAATGGATTGGCCCGCCCTGATCGACCGGATGGCCACACGACCGGCCAAGGCGATCGGCCAGCCGATCGGCACGCTTGGCCGAGGCGCCTGCGCCGATGTGACCGTCATCGACCCGGATTTGACCTGGACGGTCGATGTTGGCGAGTTCGCCTCCAAGAGCCGAAACTGCCCCTATCACGACTGGGAACTTACTGGCAAAGCAGTTATGACGATTGTCGGAGGCAAGGTGGTTTTCGAGGCCTAGCCGTTCCCGGGGGATTAAGTTTTGGCTTGGGTCCGGCGATGGCGGTATAATCTCCGTACTAGGGGTAGTGCGACCCACGGATGGAGTCATATCGATGAATTATGAGGACGAGAAGCGGCAGCACCACCGATTCGATCTAGCCTACCCGATTCGTCTGTTCTCGCGCGGCGGCGAGGAGTTGGCCGCGGCAGAGACCCTCAATATTTCGCAGGGAGGCACGCTGTTTGTCGTGCCGGCCGACAAGGCCAGCGACCTCGGCGAATCCGTCAACGTCACCATTTCCATGCCGGATACGGCCTACCACAGCGACGAGGTGGTCGACTTCGCCTGTCAGGCCAATGTCATTCGGCACGACCGCCCCGGGCGAGCCACCCACGCCACCATCGCGGTGGCCTTCGCACGGCCGTTGGAGTTGGCGGCCCAGGTGTAGGCGTTTTGGGCGACGTTCAGATGATGGCCTTAGCGGCGATGTCGGTTCGGCAGTAGCAGCCTTCCCAGGAGATCTTCTTCACCGCTTCATAGGCCTTGGTCTGCGCGTCGGCGACGGTGTCGCCCAGGGCCGTCACGCCCAGCACGCGCCCGCCGCTGTTGACCAACTGTCCATCGGCCATGGCCGTCCCGGCGTGGAATACCTTCACGTTTGCCAGGGAGTCGGCCTCGGCGATGCCGGTGATGGGCTTGCCTTTCTCGTAGCTGCCCGGGTAGCCGCCGGAACTCATCACCACGCAGACGGCCGGTCGCGGGTCCCACTCCAGCGTAACGTCTTCGAGCTTATGGGTGGCGGTGGCGATCATGGCCTCGAGCAAGTCGCTCTTGAGACGCATGACCAGGGGCTGACACTCGGGATCGCCGAAGCGGCAGTTGAACTCGATAACCTTGGGCCCGGCGGTGGTCATCATCAGCCCGGCATAGAGCACCCCTTCGTATCGGCCGAAGTCGCGCCGCATGGCGTCCACGATCGGCACGAGCACCTCGCGCTCCACGCGGTCCATCATGGCCGAATCGATGATGGGCACGGGCGAGTAGGCGCCCATGCCGCCGGTATTGGGGCCGGTATCGCCATCGCCGACGGGCTTGTGGTCCTGGAGGGGCTCCATGGGATAGATACTCTTGCCGTCGCACAGGGCCAGCACCGTCGCTTCCGGGCCGGTGAGCATTTCCTCGATCAGCACGGTATCGCCGGCGTCGCCGAAGATTCTCTGGGTCATCATCTCTTCCAGGGGCTTAACGGCCTGATAAGGCTCGGGGCAGACCACGACCCCCTTGCCCTTGGCCAGCCCGGCGGCCTTGACGGCCACCCCGTGATCGCGTGACAGCACGTAGTCCTTGGCTTGGGTGAGATCGGTGAAGATTCGCGCCTCGGCGGTCGGCACGGAGGCCGCTCGCATGAGGTGCTTGGCGTAGGCTTTGTCGGCCTCGATGCGGGCCCCCGCGGCGGTCGGGCCGAAACACAGGATGCCGGCCTCACGCACGGCATCGCCCAGGCCGTTGGCCAGCGGATCTTCCGGGCCGATCACCACCAGCCCCACACCATGATCCTTGGCCAGGGCGATGATGGCCTCGGTGTCATCGACCGACACATCCACGCACTCGGCGCACTGGGCCACGCCGGGGTTGCCCGGCGCTGCTATCACCCCATCGCACTGGGGAGACTGGGCCAACTTCCACGCTAACGCATGTTCACGCCCGCCACTACCGACCAGAAGGACCTTCATTGTTCGCCATCCTTTGCGTATCTGACCCGACGTCCTCTCTCGACGGCGAGCCAACACCCACCGTCCGTGCACGTTTCAATAACCGCCCGCCCCCCCCTTGCCAAGGGGCAACTTCAAGGGGGGCTACCCCTGCTTGTCCGCCAGCTCTCGCAGGCGGCGCATTTGGTCACGCAGTTCGGCAGCGGCCTGAGTATCGGCAAACCGGGCCAGCACATCCTCGGCCACGGCGACCGCGTCCCCGTAGCGGCGGCGTTCGATCAGGTCGCGAATGTTGTCCCGCAACTGCCGGACCTCTTCGATCCGCGCGTTCTGGGTAAGCGTGGCCATCCGCTCGCCAACGTCTTTGGCTTGGGGCGAGTCCGGGAACTGGGCCGTCAGCTTGCGGGCGGCCGTCAGCGCCGCTCCCCACTCGCGGGCCACACACGCCTTGTCGATCTCATCGAACAGCCTCTGCTGCTGTTGTCGGCCGAACGCGTCGGCCTCGCGATGGACACGGGCGAGCAATTCCTGGGCAGTCGGGTCTCGCGGGTACCGCAGCGCTAAGCGATCGGCCATCTTGGCTGCATCGGCGAACATCCCCAGCGACATCAATTCTTCGACATGACCGATCGCTGTTTCGACAGAACCGTCGCCATCGTCCAGTAACACCGATTCCGGCGCCGGATCGGCGGGGGCCTCCGACGACGACTCCGGGCTTATCGGCGGCGCCGGCGGAGCGCCGTCCGTCTGTTGCGAGGGGCAGCCCGGAGGAGGGGTCTGCACCGGCGGACAGTCCGATCCACCGCCGTCGTCGGCAAAGCCCGTCGAAGGCGCCCCGGGCGACAAGGCCGTCGGCGAAGCGTCCTTGGTCTCCAGCCGCCCGATGAGGTATCCGCACACCCCCAACGCAGCGGCCAGCCCAATTCCGACCGCCGCGGACCACGCGACTTCGATCAGTCGGAGCCAAGGCCAGCCCCCCCGCCACAGAAATCGCAGGTGCACGGCCGCCCGCAGCATGGTTACCACGAACACCACCGCCCCCAGAAGAACCAGGGCCACAGCCAACCCGTGTCCCAACCGGGGCGGCGGAGAATTGTCAATGGGCACGTTCATGCTCTCAAGACCTTCGACGTCAAGCGTTGGGTATTATCGGGTCGGGCGGCCGCCGCGGCAAGCGAACCACCAAAAACCCGCCCACGTTGACGCTACCGAAAGCTCATGTCTATAATACTGACGTAAGTGGTCGACCCTCCTACTATAAGGAATCGTGCCTAGTGACCTCCCGACGCGGTTTTACTCTGATCGAACTTCTCGTGGTCGTCGGCATTATCACAGCCCTGGTGCTCCTGATTATGCCCGCCCTGAACAAAGCCATCATTACGGTCCAGCGCAACTCGTGCATGGCCAACCTTCGGAGGGTGGCCGAAGCCTGCATTGCCTACGCCAAGTCTGGCCAATACCACCGCGGCCAGGTCGACGGCACCTTGCCCAGCCTCAACGTCGGCGACTCCACCTGGGGCGACATCACCACGCCTGTTAATGACACCGACAAAGGAAACGCCGAGTGTCTATGGCTATTAGTCCGGCACAACTTTGCCAGCCGAAGTGTCTTCATGTGCCCCGAGGCCGTTGCCACCCTCGGTTGGGAGGAACCCGCCGAAGACGCCACCAGCTTCACCTACGACCCGGCCACCAACATCAGCACACTGGCCTACAGCTACATCTCCATGGTCAATGAGCCGGAATCCGACAACGAAGAATACTGGGACCGGCGGGTGGACACACGGCTGGGCGGCGATATGCAGTCAGCCTTGGTGATCTTGGCCGACAAGAACCCGCGGATGGCGTATGATCCGGACGAGCCGGACTTTTACAGCCCCCAGGGAAAGGAGTTCGGCCACGAGACCCTGGCGGACATCTCCAGCCTGCAGATGTCCCCCAACTCCTTTAACCACAGGTCCGAGGGCCAGAATATCGCGCGGTTGGATATGTCGGCCGCCTGGACCGATGAGACCAACGCTGGAAACACAAACAGCAATGACATCTACGCCGCCGACGATTCGGACGACGACGGCAAGGGCCTACGATCCACCATCGACGACGCCTTTTGCCTTCCCTGATTTGACAGGGATCGCCAGCCAAGAAAGCCACAATTGCTGGCTTATTGGCAAACTCCACAGGAACCAATACAGGGAGGAAAGTTTTTAAAGGTGATCACCTTATTTCCTTGACAAAATGGCCCTGGTTAGCTACTATGAATTTACTGTAAGAGGCCCTTGACAGCGGTTGAGTGGAGTGGTAATTAATGTGGCCTTTGCGGAACTGACCCCTTTTCGAATCGGTTCCCCCCCCGACCGATTCGGATGTTTGCGGAGCCTGCCGTCCCCCCCCGCGGCAGGCCCGCTTTTTTTTGCGCACGGTGGCGCGCAGCGGAATCGCCGATGTCGTCAAACGGGGGAAGATCCATCTCGTCCGGGCAGCGACAGACGTCCGACTCGGTCAGCCTGCCGCGATGGCTGCAACGATGGGCCGAACAACTTGCGGAACGATCACCCGCACGGCGCCATCTTCACACAGGCTGTACAGCTCGGTGACGGTCTCGTCCATGGCCAGCACCTCGCCCGGGCGGGGGCAGCGGCGCATGGTGAGGTAGGCGCTGATGGGATCCTCGGTGTAGTTGCCGGTGCGGACCTGATAGCTGGTGCAGCGCGTCTCCACGGCAATGCGGGCCTGCACGCAGCAGTCGTCGTCCAGAGCGTAGACCACGTTCGGCTCGCATTCGATGCAGCGGCCCAGCCCGTCGCCCGCCGAGGCCGTCAGGTCCGATCCGCTGAGCAGCGCGTCGTGAACGATCGCGTCGCGATTGCCGAGGTAATCGAGGTTGAACCCGAACGTCACGTCGAGGCATTCCACGTCCAGGCCCCCCACCCCCAGGAAGTAGACGCACCGCTCCACCAGCCAGCGGTGGTAAGCGCGTGCGGCCTCAGCGTCGGGCGGATTGAACCACCCGGCGGTCAAGTGACTGGCGTGCAGTTCGAGCCATTGGTAGCTGCCGGCCTCGCGGTCGCCCTCGAGCACATACTCGCGTCCCTCACGCTGGTACAGCGCCGTCATGGCGCCGAATCGCTTCTGGACGGCCTGGCAGAACCCCAGAATCGTGTCCCGCCCTTCCGGCAGGCCGATGGTGGTCTGCAGGTTGAGGTTCACGAAGAAGTCATCGGCCATGGACTGAAACGACTCGGACATCGGGCATTCCTCAACCGAACGGCCCAAGCGGCCACACGGCGTGCTTAAGCATTGTCGCCCGGATGAATCTGCAGCGACGGCGTGTTGGGCATCACGGTCGTGCCGGGCTGAACGGACTCGTTAATGAAGGTATTGCTGCCGATCCGCGCGTTCTGACCGATCTCGATTCCTTCACCGAAGATGGTGGCGCTGCCACCGATCACGGCGCCCTTGCGGACCACGGTCTTGCCGCCCAGGATGGTCGCGTTGGCGTAGATCGTCACGTTGTCTTCGATGGTCGGGTGGCGTTGGTAATCTTTTTTGACGCGGCCCAACTCATCCTTGGGAAAACTCCGAGCTCCCAGCGTGACCCCCTGGTAGAGCTTCACGCCGTTGCCGATGACGGTCGTCTCGCCGATGACCACGCCCGTGCCGTGATCGATGAAGAAGCTCGTGCCAATCTTGGCGCCGGGGTGAATGTCAATGCCGGTTCGGCTGTGGGCGTGCTCAGTCATAATCCGCGGCATCAGGGGCACGCTCTGCGTCAGCAGGCGATGGGCCACCCGATAGACCATCACCGCGTAGTAGCCCGGGTAGGAGTAGACGATCTCGTCGGCGCTCTTGGCCGCCGGATCGCCGTCATAGGCGGCCTGGGCATCCAGCGCCAGCAACCGGCGAATCTCCGGGACCGTCCGCAGGAACTCCCGGGCCAGTCTTCCCGCACGTTGACGGCAGGGCTCGCCTTCGTTGTGTTCGCTGTAGCAGAGGCAATGGTAAATCTGCTCGCCGAGGTCCTCGGCCAGCCGGGCCACCATGTTGCCAACATGGAACTTGATGTCTTCCTGATGGAGCTTCTTCTGGCCGAAGAAGCCCGGAAACAGCAACTGCCTCAGTTGCTCCACCAACTCCACGATGTATTCGCGTGAGGGCAGGAACTGCTCGCCGATGCGTTGGGTCTGGTCGTGCTCTTGGTAGCTGGTGAGGATCTCGTGGGTGATCGTATCCAGCTCGGTCGTGTATTCGTTCACCATGCCAAGTCCCCTCGGGGGAAGCGTCTTGGGTGTATTCTATCGCGCCGGCACCGGCCAACGCCACGGAGTTGTGCCCGCACCAGCCGGGCGGGCCGGGGGGAGATTAACCAACCGGACAGCGCCGTTGGCCCGGGCAGCCGCCGTCGGCCGACGGACAGCGCTTCTCCTGGCAGCCGGCGCCGCCGGCCATGTGCGCCGCGAAGGTCGAGAACAGCCGTTCGACCTCGCCGGACCCACAGTCCGGACATTCCGGGCGTTGCTCACTGTTGCGGACCAACAGCTCGAACTGAGTCTGACAGGATTCGCACTGGTACTCGTAAATGGGCATTGGGCTTGGCCTATGCTGTGCAGGCGCCGCCAACCGGCGGCATCGAAGTTCATCAGTCTATCACGCCCGCCGGCCGATTGGCAATGGCCAAGTGCCCGTTCGGCCTGGCATCTGGGATATCCCGCAAAATGAGTGGGAGCCCTCATCCTTCCTAACTGCAGCCCATTGAATCTGTTACCATCTCTCGGCTATCTGGAGACTAGAACCATCTTGCAGGCAATCGCCCTGCGAGCTAGAATACTGTATGGAGGCGGGCCTGGCGGCCGACCACATCGGCCGTGTGAGGGTCTGCCGAATTGGAAATGCGCATCGTCTTTATGGGGCTTGGATTCGTTTTGAGGTGGTCGACCCGAGCCCGTAGAGGCGCTTTTTGCCCGCACGTCGCCTGATCAACCAGGCTGGTCGTGGCCGAATCCCGCGGCAGGGAACGGGCTACACGGAAGGAGACGCATATGCAGCAACGAGGGGAGACACCACGATGAAGTTCAGCATGAAAATCATCCGAAATGAGCAAGGCACCTACACGGCCGTCTGTCCGACATTGCCGGGCTGCGTAACCACGGGGCACACTCCGGAAGAGGCATCGGACAAGCTCGACGAAGCCATCCGTGGCTACCTTGCCGCCGTCAGCGACTTCTGCGTCGAAGACGTCGTCCACGAAGTCGTTGAGGCCCGCTGATCGCATCAACCAACGGAGTGGTTCGAGGCATTCAGACGGTTTCTATTGGGGCGCAAGGGCTGAGGTGTTTCTATTGGCCGGGGCGGGCCCCCAACTCAGCCGCGAGGGTGGAACTTCTTGTGAACGGCCTTAAGACGGGCCGCATCGACATGGGTGTAGACCTGCGTGGTGGCGATGTCGGCGTGGCCCAGCATTTCCTGAACGCTGCGGAGGTCCGCTCCGCCGGACATCAACTGCGTCGCGAACGAATGCCGCAACGTATGAGGTCCGATGTTGCCCTTCAGAGGCACCCGCCGCACGTATTTGCGGACAATGCGATAGATGTCCTCGCGTGACAACGCCCGGCCGGTGCGTGAGACGAACAGCGACCCGCTGACCGGCTGCAAGGCCGGTCGGTAGTTGTCGAGGTAATCACGAACCGCGTCGAGGGCGGCCTGGGCGACCGGAACGATCCGCTCCTTGGCGCCCTTACCCATCACTCGCGCCACGGACAGGTTGAAGTTGACGTCGCCGACCGACAGAGACGCAGCCTCACTGGCCCGGATGCCGGTTGCGTAGAGCAGTGTGAGCAGGGCCCGATCGCGCAGCGCGTGGACGTCCTTGGGTAGCTGCGGCGCCTTCAGTAGGAGTTGCACCGCGTCATCGTTCAAGACCGTGGGGAGTCGTTTCCACTTGTTAGGGGCCTCGATGCTGGCTGAGACATCCTCGCTCAGGACCCGTTGGAGGACGAGGTAGCGGCAGAACATTCGCGTCGCGGCCACATGCCGGGCGATGGTCGCGTCGGCCAGTTTCTGCTGCCGCATGGCCGAGACGAAGTGATCGATACAGACCGGTGTCAGGGCCGACAGCTCAGCAAGCCCCCGCTCGGCCAAGTAGGCCACGAACCGGGTTAGATCCCTTCGGTAGGCCTTCCGTGTGTTCGTGGCCAGGCCGCACTCCGCCTGGAGGTAGTCCAGGAAGCCGGCTAGCTGCGTCCGGCCGTCACGAACCGACGAGGAGGGAACCGTTGGATTTGTTTTTGTGGCAGCGACGTTCATCCGCCAAGAGCTTCTGATAGATAGGACAGGCCCGATAGCGACCGGCGCATCGGGTGTAGGCCTGGAAGAGGTTCCCCAGCGTCAAGTGACCCCGGCATGGAGGCGCCGCTCTGTTGGCAAACGGGCACACGTGGTTCTCCTTGACACGCCCAATCGTCGTATCCGTACGACGACCCGGTTCTTTATCGTCATGGTCGCCCCCCCGCCTTGAGGGTTTCGCCCCTACGGCGCGGCGCCCGTTCGGATGCGGTACAATCGATAGAACCGTCCCCACCGACTGGCCTCAATCGCCTCCAGGCCCACTTGCGTGCCGACCTCCGCGTCGTTATCGGCCAGCAGGTACCACTCGCTGGCGCCCTGGTAAGTCGGCTGCGTGGCCAGTCGCTTGACCAGGCTGATGATGCGCTCGTCGCCGGCTTCGGCGGCGGGTTCATAGAACGCCTGGTCCTGCGAACGGATCAACTCCTGCCAGGCCTCCAACTCCCCCGGGGCGCCGTAATAGTAATAGGGCCAGTCATCGGCGCTGCCGGTGATGCTGCGGCGACTGGCCATGCGAAACAGCGCGTTACCGGTAACCACCACCGCATCGGAAGCGGCGTTGCGGCGGGTCCATTCGGCCGCCGCCATCAACTCGGCATGTCGGGCGGCGCGATCCTGGTGACGGAGGACGCTGCGCGGCTTGTTGGCCTCATCAAGGAAGCGGGTGGTCGTGTGCCACGCCGCGTATCGGGCCATCCGCAGATTCTCAGCCGGGCCGACCCACGCCACCAACGCCGCCACCCCCAACCACTGGAACAACACGCGCTGCCGGGGGGCCAGCCGGAACAGGTTCGTCAACGCCTGCGACAGCAACACGAACAGCGGCAAGACCACCAACCGCAATGCGCCGAAAAACGCCAACATCGGCGGCACGTCGAATATCTTCGCGACGGCCTGGCTGATCCCCTGCAGGCCGAACCCCGTCACGATCGCCGAAACGATCAGCCACAGCCACACCGATTGGTGGCGGACCCGATACCGCTCCACGCGGACCAGCACCAGCACCGACGGCACCCCCAGCGCCAACAGCATGATCAGTAGACGCCAGTTCAGCAACTTGGTCAGCACGCGCGGGTACAGCAGGTCCCGGTCGAATACCGCCAGGGCGGATTTGGCGGCGTCGTATCCGCCGCCGTCGCCGCCGTGCCCCCCCCGCAGCCAGATCACGTACGCCACGTAGGGCAAGGCCGCCACCAACGCCCCGGCCAGACCCAGTCCCAGATGCAGCAGCGACGTGGGCCGGAATCGCCGCCGCGCTATGTGCAGGCCCGCCAGCACCACCACCAAGTTGACGGCTGTCGGCAAGGACAGGTTGGCCATCAACCCCAGCGACGCGAACACCAACGCCACCTGCCACTGCCGCTCGTACCGTAAGTACGCCAACATCACGTAGGGCAGCGTGGCCAGGCACAGCGTCTGCGGATCGGTGGTCTCCAGCGCCCCAAACCCCCACTGCAGCCCGGGAATCGCCTCCAGCACCGCGGCGCTGGCCACCGCCACATACACCGCCACCGACCAACTGCGGCATTGCTGGTACAACAACGCGTACATGCCGCACAGATAAATCATCGCCACCACGCCCGTCATGAGGCGGAACGGCAAGGTGACATCCTCATACCCACTGGGAACCAGTGAGAACTTCATCATGCCCTGGAAGATCGGGGTGTTCAGTTCCCACAGGCCGCTGTCGCCGTAAACCGGGTCGTTGGCGAACAGGCTCCGATCGTGGTCCTTCAACGCCACGGTCGCGAGGCGCTCCTGCCGGTCGCTAATGCGGGGCTCGTGCATCGCCAGCACGCCGAACAGCAGAGAGACCGCCGCCAGGATGGCAATCGCCGCCAGATGTCGCGCTGTTGGAATGGGCCTCATGCGGTGCGTTTCCCGGGATGGTCGGACGTGCTAGTATACGTGGGCGCTACGCATGAACAATAGCCCACGATGACCAACTCCGCCAGCCAATCCGACCCGCTCGTTCTGGCCGTCGCCGACGCCATCGACCGCGAAGGCCTCATCGCCGACGGCGACGGCGTGGTGGTCGGGGTCTCCGGTGGGCTCGATAGCGTGGTGTTGCTGGACGTGTTGGCCGGCCTGAGCGACGGGCGCCGCTGGCGGCTGACCGTGGCCCACTTGAACCATCGCCTCCGACCGACCGCTGACGACGACGCCCGGTTCGTGGCCAACCTGGCGGGCCACTACGGCCTCCCCTGTGACGGACGGCAAGAGGACGTGACGGACCTGGCCGCCCAGACCGGCCAGAGCATCGAGACCGCCGGACGCATGGCCCGGTATGACATGCTTACCGAGGCCGCCCAAACCGTCGGCGCCGCCTGCGTGGCCGTTGCCCACCATGCCGATGACAACATCGAAACCGTCCTGCATCGCCTGCTGCGTGGGACGCACCTGCGGGGCCTGGCGGGCATGCCCATTCGTCGGCCGTTGGGCGAGACGGACATCCATCTGGTCCGCCCCTTACTCCACTGCCGCCGCGAAGACATTCTCGACTACGCCCAACGCCGAAACCTGATCTGGCGCGAAGACGAAACCAACACCGACACCACCTACCGCCGAAATTTCATCCGCCACGAACTCCTGCCGCTGCTGCGGGATCGGATGAACCCGCGCGTCGATGACGCCCTGATCCGCCTGGCCGGCTCGGCCGACCAGGCCGAGCAGCACCTCGACACCCTCGGACGCCAAGCTCTGGGGGCGGCGAGATTGGCCGATGGCGGCGACGGGGTCATCGAGCTGGACGCCGAGGCGCTGGCCCCCCACGGTCTCGTGGTGATCACCTACGCCATGCGAGCGGCGTTGGAGGCCTTAGGCGCTTCGATGCAGGCCGTGACCGCCGATCATCTGACGCAACTGGCGGCCTTGGCGACGGACGAGACCCAGACAGCCATAGCCTTGCCCGGCGGGCTCACCGCTCGGCGCCAAGGGCGGCGGATCACTCTCGGGCCCCAGATCGCGACCGAAACGCCCCCAGCTCAGTCGACCGCCCTGACCTGCCCCGGCCGAACCGTCCTGTCGGATGGGTCGGCCGTCACGCTCACCGTTGGGTCCATGGATCGTTCAGCCTTCGAGCAACACCGGCGAGAACCCGCGGCGGGGGTGGAACTGATGGACGCCGATACGGTCGTCGGGGCCCTGTCGTGCCGGCCTCGCCGAAACGGCGACAGTTTTCACCCGCTCGGCGCGCCCGGCCGCCAAACCGTCAGCGACTTCCTGACCAACGCCAAGGCGCCGCACGCGCTCCGGCCGTCCGTCTGCTGCGTGCGCGATGACCTTGGGGTCATCTATGTAGCCCCCCTGCGAATCGACGATCGCGTCCGGATCACGGAAGCGACCACGCACGTCCTTCGCATCGCCTTCGAGAGGTCCTCTTAGCTTGATTCGTCTTGGCCGACGGGTAGAATCCTATCCAGCATGATCCGCTTCCTCGCCCATTTCGGCGCCGTGATGATTCAGGCGGTTGAAGACTTCGGCGACTTCTGCCGGTTCACCGGACAGACGCTGCTGTGGCTTCTCGGTGGCGCTCGGCGCACCCGCAACCTCCGCCTGCTCCTGCCGCAATTGTACGAAATCGGTACCCGCAGTATTCCGGTGGTCATCGTCACGGGCCTGTTCGTCGGCATGGTGCTGGCCGTGCAGGTCATGCCCCAATTCAAAGCCATGGGCCTGATGGCTCGAATGGGCCTGGTGATCAATCTGTCGGTGCTGCGCGAACTGGGCCCGGTGCTGGGCGGGGTCATGCTGGCCGGCCGCGTCGGCGGCGGACTGACGGCCGAGCTGGGCACCATGCGCGTCACCGAGCAGCTCGAAGCCCTGCGGGCCATGGGCGCCAGCCCGATCCGCGTGCTGGTCGTGCCGCGTGTGTTGGCCTGCGTCTTGCTGACGCCGCTGCTGGTGGTCTACGCGAACTTGATGGGCATCATCGGCGGGTACGGCATCTGCGCCACCATCTTTGATGTCAACTCCGCGGAGTTCTGGCGAAACGCCGCCGAAGGGGTCCGCCATTTCGACATCTTCTACGGCCTGTTCAAGGCGGTCTTCTTCGGAGCGGCGCTGGGCCTGATCTCCTGCTATAAAGGCTTCCGCTGTTCCGCCGGCGCCGCCGGCGTGGGCCGAGCCTGCACCCAGGGGTTCGTCACCTGCTGTATGGCCATCCTGATCCTGAACCTGTTCGTTGGTATCTTCCTCAACACCATCGAAGACATGTATTTCAGTGCGCGTTCGGTGTTTTAGACGGAAAGGTCTCTCGTGAATTTCAAGGCCCCCCTCGACAGTTGGATGAGCCGTCACCGCAACCCGATCAGCTTCTGGCTGCACATGGCCGGTATCCCCGCGTGCTTCATTGGCGCGCCGATCATGCTGGCGATTGAGCAATGGCTGCTGGCGGGTGTAATGTTCGTCGGCGGCTACGCGCTGCAATTCCTTGGCCACGCCATCGAAGGCAACCGCTCGGGAGAGGAGATGCTGGCCCGGCGGCTGCTCAGGCTGGACACGCCGGACCCCACAGACTAGCGCCTACCGAAGCGCCGGCCCTTCCGCCACGCGATACGTCAGCCCGCGTTTGAAGGGCCCGTGCAGGTGAGCGTAGAACCGTCCGCCGGGACATTCGGTCTTGGCGTTGGGGGCGTCTTGGTGGGTCACCACGTTCTTGGCCTCGACGTTTTGCGTCACCATCAGATAGGTCACCAACTCGCGTAAGGATCTCTGCTGGGCGGGGGTGGGCATGTCGTTGGAGAAATCGCCAACCAGGCAGATGCCGATCCCGTGTTCGTTATAGGCGTTGCCGGGGGTGCCGCCGCAGTGAGCGCCCTGCTTCTGCTTCCGCCATCGGCTGCCGACCTCCACACGCCCGTCCGGCCCGCCACGCCCGTTATCGATCACAAAATGGTAGCCCAACTCGTCCCAGCCCCGATCGCGGTGGGCTTGATCGAACTGCTGGGCGTTACCGGTATCGCTGGCGCTGTGATGGACAACGATGTACTCCCACGGGCGAACGCCTCTGGCATACCACGGATGTCGCGGGTTGGGCCGCATCTTCGGCGCTCGAGCCAACTGGCGCACCGGTTGGTTGGGCCTGGACTGAACCGCGTCGGCCCGATCCGACAGGATCGGCATGGGCAAGGGCTCACGATACCACTGATCCATCACGCCGTATCGGTCCACCGACCACCACTGCTGCTGCGAGCAGCCTCCCATGGCCGCTCCCAGGCAGGTCAGGCACAATAATAGGCTATGTATGCGCATAGGTCCGCTCCCAGCTCGACAGGATTGTCATATTCGCCGACTTAAGGTTGTATCGGCGCTGACGGGAGGGAATCTTTGAACTTTGCGACGGACTCGTGGCGATGAACGGACTCTCGGAGCGACATCGCACGATCGTCCCCAATTAGATGCGTCTCAAGATGCAGGTTACCTGCCACGGCCGCTACGGCCGCATCGTGCGTCACCAAGGTCGTCGGCGCATGGCGAGCGTACGACCGACGTAAGAACACGCGCAGCCCATCGCGGCCAATCGGAGCCGTTGCCGATAGATAGACCACCGGCGCCGTCGGGGATATCGCGCGGAGATGCTCGCGCGTCGCGGCGAAGGCGTCCGGTCTGCCCGCGAACAGCCACGCCACCGCCCCCAAGGGCTCGACCGCCGCCAGCAGTTCCCCGGCCCGATCGCGGTCGGAGGCAGCGGCGAAATCATACTCACCGGCGCTCAGCAGGAACACGCGTTGATCGACCGGCGTGACGAGTACGATGGCCCGACACTGTTGAAACGCTCGCCGGTCATAGGGCATGCCCCGTAGGTTCACCGTGTTGACGCCGCGAAACGGACCGGCCACGTGAACGTGGGCGCCGTCGGGTCTGAGATGGCCCTGCCACAATCGATCGCCCGGGCCCTGACAAAGAACGGGGTGCGCCGGCGGTGGGGTGGGGCGGATCAACCCCAACGCCACGTAGTCGATGTCGCCGTCCTTCATCCACAACATGTCGGAAACCGATAGTGCGCCGGCGTGCGTCGAGGCCCCCACCGTCGCCACCGACAAGGTCCAGACCATCACCGCCACCATGAGCGCCGCCAGACCCAGCAGCGTCCATCTGGCCAAGAAGCCGACGATTTCCTTCGTGTCGTCCATGTCCTGTGGCCCAAGGTGGGGTCAGATCCCCAGCTTCCGTAGTCGGGCAATTCGATCCTTCACCGGCGGGTGCGTAGCGAACACGCTCTTGGCGCGGGCCTCGAACTTCTTGATCGGCTGCACGATGTATAGCGGGGCCGTCGCCCGGTTGGCCACTTCCAGCACCTCTTGGTCACCGTCCAGCCTGGCCAGGGCGCTGGCCAGCCCGTTGGGATTACGCGTTAGCGCCACAGATCCTGCATCGGCCAAATACTCCCGCTGACGCGACATGGCCAGTTGGATGATCTTGGCCAGGATCGGCGCCACGATCGCCAACACCAGCGCGATCAGGAACAACACCGCCTGGCCCCCGCTCTGGTCGCGGCTACTGCTGCGCCGACGAGATCGGCCCGCCCCACCCCACAACATGCTCCGCAGGAACACGTCGCACAGCATCACCACCACCCCCACCATCACCGCCATCAGCATCGCGTAGCGAATGTCGAAGTGACGGACGTGGCTGAGTTCGTGGGCCATCACCCCCTGGAGTTCATCGCGGCTGAGGCGGCTTCGCAGGCCGGTCGTAATGGCCACCGACGCGTGGTCGGGGTTGCGGCCCGTAGCGAACGCATTCATGGCCGTATCGTTGATCAGATAGATCTTGGGCAGGGGCAAGCCGCCGGCCAGGCACAGCTCCTCGACCACGTTGAACAGTTGTGGGTCGTCGGCTTTGACGATCTGCTTGGCTCGGCTGATGCCCAGAATGGCCGACGAGCCCCCGAAGTAACTAAACAGCATCATCAGAAATGCGATCCCGGCAGCCACACCCGCCACCCCCCACGAGAACGCCACATTCCCCCCTCCCCACACATAACCGATCGCCAGGCCCAGCCCGACGAAGAATACCAGGAACACGATCATCAACAAGGCGCTGTTGCGCTTGTTCTTGGCGATCTGGGTCCGAAACGTCTCTACAGCCATGGTTCGATCCGTCAGGGCCGGCCCGGGCCCGCTACGCCCGCAGCGAACGGGCTAGGAAAAGTCGACCTTCGGAGCTTCGCGCTGGGCCGAGTCGTCCAGCTCGAAGTACTCTTGCGCCACGAACCCGAACATGCCCGCCACCATGTTGGACGGGAACTTCTGCCGGGCCTCGTTGTAGTTGGCCGCCGAGTCGTTGTAGTGCTGACGCGAAAACGCGATCTTGTTTTCCGTGCTGGCCAGCTCCTCTTGGAGCTGCGCAAAATTCTCGTTGGCCTTGAGGTTCGGATACGCCTCCGACAACGCGAACAACTGCTTCAGCGCGCCGGTCAGCATGTTCTCGGCCTGGGCCTGATCGGCCACGCCGTCGGCGCTAATGGCCGAATTGCGCGCCTGGATGACCTTCTCCAACGTTTCGGCCTCGTGGGAGGCGTAGCCCTTGACGGTATCCACCAAGTTCGGAATCAGGTCGTACCGACGTTTCAACTGCACGTCAATCTGACTCCACGCCTCGCGACAACGCACCCGCTTGGAAACGAGCCCGTTATAGATACCGATCACCAACAGCGCCACCAGCACCACCGCTCCCAACGCAATCCATAGACCAGTCATTCGTGATCCTTTCGATGAGTCCTTCGCGCCGCCCGGACACGGCCGAGGGCTACTTTAGTCCTGCCGAATGACCGAATCAAGCGGCGCTAGGGTCACCGGAGCGGGAAATGCTGTTGGCCACAGGCCGGCCGCGCGGCATAATTAAACGTTCCCCGGGAGACGTGCTGTGGATCCGGTTACCCTCGAAAAGGTTGAGTTCGACTCCGTACGCCGCATCTTGGCGGGCTTCTGCCGGTGCAGCCTGGGCGCAGCGGTCGCTCGGCACATCAGCCCCTCACGCAACCCCGAGGTCATTGCCCGTTGGATGGGCCAAACCACACAGATGGTGCAGGCCCTGCGCGGTGCGGGCCTGCCGCCGCTCGGCGGCGTCAGCGACATCACCGACGCCTTGGCCCGGGCCCTTCCCGGCGGCGGCGCAACCGGCGAGGACTTCGCCGCCATTGCATCGACGCTGGAAACCGCCGGGCTGGTCCGGGCGTTCCTGGACGGCCTGGACGAGCCGTGGGACCTGCTCCACGACATGGCCTCCGGCATCGCGCGATTCGACACGGAGGTCCAGGCGATTCGCGCCGTCGTGGCCTCGGACGGCACGATCCACGACGACGCCTCCGACCGCCTCAAACGCCTGCGCCGCGACATGGAGCAAATCAGCCGCCGCATCTCCGAGATCATCCACGGCTACCTCCATCAGCCCGAAGTCAGCCGCCTGCTGCAAGAAAGCGCCGTCACCCTTCACGCCGACCGCTACGTGCTGCCCGTTCGCGTCGAAAATCGCGGGCGCCTGCCCGGGGTGGTGCATCGGACCAGCGGCTCGGGGGCGACGGTGTTCGTCGAGCCGCACGCGTGTGTGGAGCTCAACAACGAACTGGCCGACTTGCGCGACGATGAACGCGCCGAAATCCTCAGGTTGCTCAATGAACTGGCGGTCAAGATCGCCGCGCGAAGCGAAGATATCCGCACCACCCTCCGGGCCTTGGCTCAAGTGGACCTGGTCGCCGCCAAAGCCCAATACGCCTACCAGTTCGACATGATCCCACCCGAGCTGAGCGAGACCGGCCCCGTCGATGTCCACCAGGCGCGACACCCACTGTTGATGGACCAGGCCTGGCAGCAGGCCCGCGCCGGCCTGCCGCCGGAAAAGCGTCACCCGGTCGTCCCCATCGACGTCCGCCTCGGCGTGGACTTCGACATCCTCGTGATCACCGGATCCAACACCGGCGGCAAGACCGTCGCCCTCAAGACCGTGGCCCTGCTAACCCTGATGGCCCAGAGCGGCATGCACATCCCCGCTCGGGCCGACGCCAAGTTGCGGATCGTCCGCGACGTGCTGATCGACGTCGGCGACGAGCAATCGCTGCAGCAGTCGCTCTCGACCTTCGGCGGGCATATCCACCGCCTCCGCCACATCCTTCACAAGGCCGACTCGAAATCCCTGGTGCTGCTGGATGAACTCGGCGCCGGCACGGACCCCGATGAAGGTGGCGCCATCGGCCAGGCCGTCCTGGACGAGCTGCGACACAAGACCTGCCTGGCCATGGCCTCGACCCACCTGAGCGTCCTCAAAGCCTACGCCTTCAACCACGACCGCGTCGACAACGCCTCCGTGGAGTTCGATACCGAGACCCTCTCCCCCACCTACCACCTGCGGATCGGCACGCCGGGCGAATCACACGCCATTACCGTGGCCCAACATCTGGGCCTGGGAGATCGCCTGATCGCCAACGCCAAGAAGCACCTGTCCAACCAGGGCAAACTGTTCAGCCAGGCCATTCGCGCCACCGGCGTCGCTCGCCAGCGCGCCGAATCCGCCCGGGCCGACGCCAAGCAAGCGGAGCTAACCGCCGCTGAGCAATCCGAAGCCTACGAACGGAAACTGGCCGAGCTCAGCAAGGTCCGCGAAGATTTCGAATCGTGGCTCGCCCACTTGCCCAGTCTTCAGCCGGGCGATGAGTTGTTCGTCCCGTCGTTGGGTAAGACCGCGCGCCTGGTCCGCCTGCAATTGCACCGGCAATTGGCGGTGGTCGACAGCGCTAGCCTGCAAGTGGAGGTGCCCCTCCGCGAACTGATGCCCGACGTGGGGCAAATCGGCATCCGCGAACAACTCGACGGCATGCGCCGGGAAATCCGTCAGCAACTCCAACTCAGCCGCGACGCCGCCGAGCACGCCGCCGAAGCCGAAGGCAACTACAAGCGTCGCCTGGCCGATCTTCGCCGGCGCGAAGAGGAGTTCACGGCCTGGCAGGCCAAGATCCGCTCGATCGGGGTCGGGGACGTTGTTCCCATCGCCCGGGCGCCGGGCAAGGCCACCATCCTCAAGGCCGACCTGGCCTCGCTAACCGTCACCGTGCAGGCAGGCGAGGGCCAGATCGAACTGCCGCTGTCGGACTTGTTCCCCCAACGAGGCCCGTTCGCTCCCCGAAAAGGCGCCAAGGCGGGCAAAGCCGCCGCAAGGAAGCCCCAGGTAAAGGACCGACCGATGCGGCGCCACGCGTCCTCCAGCCGATCGGCCAAACGAAACCGGGACAAACTCGCCAAGGCCCAGCCCGGCACCGAGGTATTCGTGGTGCCCTTCAACCGCCGGGCCAAGCTGGTCCGCATCGAAGCGGACAAAGGCATGGCGGTCGTCCTGGCGGGCAACTTCGAGATGCAGGTGCCGCTAGCCGACATCGAACCCCCTCGCCCACCCAAGACGCCGGTGCCGACATCGGGCGAGTCCGGCGCCCCACCTCCCGCCAACAACGACTCTTGATGTAATCTTGGGGGCCCGGCTAGAGAATTCTATCCTTGGCGCAGAGGGAAGAATCTGTAAACTCTCGCCTTAATCACAGCCAAGGGCGGACTATGATCAAGCTACCCGACAGGCGGACCACCACAATCCTCATCGTTGCCTCCCTGATCGCCCTGACCACCATCGGTGCGTGGCGATGGCGGCGTGCGACCACCCCTAAACGTTTCATGACCGTTGACCGCGGCAAGTTGTACCGCTGCCGCCAGCCCAAGGGCACGCGCTACGGCATCTTAGACACCTACGACATCAAGCGCGTCATTAGCCTTCACGCCTACACCAACATGCCGGAAGTCCTGGCCGAGGAAATCCGTGAGTGCGACGCCCGCGGAATCGATTTCGTACGGATCACCGTGGTCAATCTGCTTCCCTCCGAAGACCAGACGCGCCAATTCCTCCGCCAGGTGCGAGCGGCCGACGGGGCCGTATTGTTCCACTGTGAACACGGCCGGGACCGTACCGGGTTCATGGGCGCGGCCTACCGTATCGTGATGCAGGACTGGGCCGTCCAGGACGCCATCGACGAGATCGCCAGTTTCGGCGCCAATGTCGAGGACAAGAAGGGCCAACTCATCCGCCGACGGCTGGAAGATATCAAAGCCAATCGCGCTCAATGGCAGGCGGACACCGCCCCGCCCACGGCCCAACTGGCCAGCCCTTAGCTTTCGTCCGAACCGACCTGACCGTTCACGTCTTGACGCCGTCGAACATTACGATGGCGATCGGGCCGAACAACAGGATCGGCAAGAAGGCGGCCCAGAACGGGGGAAGCGCCATGTACCGGCAGATGTAGACGAATACGAAGAACGTCGCGGTGATCAGTACGCACAGGCCGAACGACGCCTTAATATTCCGCTCTCGTGACAGGATGAAGGGCAAGGCCAGCAGCAGCTTGACCAAGTTATTGATGGGCTCGGCCACCCGAACGAACTTGGTTAGTCGAACCGCGTCGGGATTCTCGGCCCAGCCCGACGCCAACACGCGCGACAGCTGCCGGCTGGACATGAACTCGGTCTTGCGCCGAATCTGCTGCATGATAAGATCGTTGGGCTTGAGTTCCGACGGACAGAACAACACTGCTCCCTCGGCCAGCTTCCAGTGGCGGTCCACCACCTTGGGCGCCTGGACCCAATCGGCATGGGGCCCCTCGATCACGCCCAGCAGTTCCTCGCCCTCGCCAAGATCAGCGTAGAAACTGAACCGCGGATCGGTCAGCCGCCAGATCGGCGGGCCGTTAGGCGTTTCCGGCGGAAGCTTCTCGAAGCGTGCGGCCCCGATGTGCAGGCCGGTGACCTCCTCCCGGGCGCCCGAGACGTTTACCGCAAATCGGAACTCCTCGGGCCAGGCCTTGCCGCTGTCTTCGACCTGCTTCCGGATGATGGCCAGAAGTTCCTTGGCCCCCAGTTCGGTGTAGATCATCTCGGTGGTGGGGTTGGTGTTCCACACCGCGTCGCGCCGCATCAGACTGGCGTCTCCCATGGCCCACCCGCTGGGGCTGGTCTCCGTGGCGTCCACGGGGACGGCCCAGGTCCGAGAGTAGCCCGCCCCCAACAGCACACGATCGTTGGTCCGAAACAGCACCAACGGCGAGACCATCCGCTTGGTGTCATGGTGGAATCGTCGCGAGAACCACACACGATGCTCGTCCTTGACCAACCCCACGCCGAAGGCGCTGGAGGCGTTGTCGTCGCTGCCGTCTGCCTGGCGCATGAGTTCCTCGGCAAATTGGGGAACAACGAACTCCTGATTCGCCATGATCAGGCCGCCCAGCAGCATCGAGCAGATGATGATGGGCCACACCACACGGTGCAGACTCATTCCTGAGGCCAGCATCGCCGTCAGTTCGTTGGTGTGGTTCATCCGCGCAACGGTGAAAACCGCCGACAGAACGATAATGACGCCGCCCAGTTGCGTGAAGTATTCCAGGCTGTGAACGCCGTAGTACCGGACGATGGCGGTGAGGACCTGGGCCATCTTGCCGTGCTCGGCGAACTCGTCCATGTTGGCGAACATGTCCACCATGATGCGCAGGGCCATCAGCGAGACCAGCCACAGCACCATCGACAGCAAGAACGACCGGACAATGTAGAGGTCAATCGTTCGCATCGTGCCTACTTTCGCGCCAAGTGCCAATAAGCGAATACGCTGGCCAGACCAATGAGGATAATGCCGCTCCACATCGCCGCCAAACCGTATTGCATCGGCACCGACGGGTTACGGACCATCTGGTTGCCCATATAGACCATCAGAATCACCACCGTCGAGGGCACGGTGGTTAGCGTAAAGGCCATCACCATCTGCCCCCCCCGGAAGATCAGCCCCAGCGCAGCGCCCATGGCCACCATCAGGAAACAACTGGCGCCGTAGGCCACGCGAAGGTTCATCTCGGCGATCACGCCCTTGATCAGGCGAGGCACGCGGTCCTCGTTGAGACTCCGAATCGCCTCGATGATCTGGGCGTTCTTGGTGTGCCGATCGGGATTCTCGCACAAATCGGCCAGGTCGATGGCGGCCTCTTTCTCAACGATGTGCTTGGGCAGCGAGATCTCGCCGACTTCCCATTCCTCTTCTCGATACGGCGGCGCGGTGGTGTCTTCGCTACGTCGGACCTCCACCGGGCCCATCAGGCGGACCGTGATCATCGACGTGCCTCGGACCGGTGAAACGCCCACCGACACGATGGCGTTCTTGGCCGAAACCGTCCAGGCCAGCCCCTCGTCCGGACGCACGTCGACGGTCACAAACTGCTCGGGGCCTGTCGCATCCGGGTCCCCCTGCAACCAGACCCGAGCGGATGTTTGCTTGCTGGCCTGGGGACGTTCATGCTCCGCCGTGGTCGCGTGCAGAATATAGGTGGTATCCTTGGACCTCAGCGCCTCGTAATCGCCGGTCTGTTTGATCATCGCGACCAGTTCTTTCACGAAGATCTCCGCGCTGATCCGCTGCCGGTACCGGATCAGCTCGCGGCGCAACGACCCGTGCAGTGTCGGGTCACTGAGCAGGTTCAGCAGCTTCCCCCAGCTATACCAACTGATCTTCTCGCGAGAGGGATTGGGCACCGGCCCACCCTCCAAGAGGGTATTCTTGAGATAGCCAATCTTGTACTCGGCCGTATCCCCCCCAACGGGCCGGGTCAGGTAGATGCCAAAGTAGGCCCCCCCGTCCGCGGTGGCTCGAAAGTCCGTAATGTGGGCGGACCTGGCCGAGAGGATCTGAAGCTTGTGTGTTTCCGCCTCGGCCTCGCGTCGCTGCAGCGCGGCCTGGTTCCGAAGCTTCTTGACGGTCTCCCCCTTCCTGGGCCTTGCGGCCCCCGAGTCCAGCTCGGCGGCGCGTTTCTCCAGCTTCTCGGCCGACCGTTTGAAGGAATTGATGGTATCGGTATCCGGGCGGATGACCACCACCACGCCGTCCAATCGCTCGGCCTTGAGATCGACACCGTCGGCCCGGAGGATGAAACGGCCCTTCTCCAAGGTGCGCCGGTTCTTGAGCTGGTTGAATACGACCCCCTTGATGTTTCGCAGGATGGCGGTATCGGCCCGAGAGGCCAAAAACGGCGCCACGAAGTTGCAGAGGATCAAAGCCAGAATCGTCGACCCCACCCCCAGAAGCAGTCCCGGCTTGAGAATGGTCAGGGTCGCCACGCCCGAAGCCCGACACGCCAAGAGTTCGTTATCCTGACTGAATCGTCCGTAGACGATCGTCGCGGCGAATACGGATGAAACCGGCAAGGTCAGCGACAGCATCACCGGCAAGGTGAAGCCAAACACCGCCAACACCTGCGCCGGGGCCAGCCCCTGCTTCCGCATGGGTTCGATCAGACCCAGGATCGTCAGCAGCAACGTCAGCGCCGCCGCCGCCATCACGGTGGCTTTGACAAGGTCGCCGGCAAGATAGGTCTGAAGCCGCTTCATTGAACTGACGTGCTCCTGTCGATGGCTTTGGGTCGCTTGATCCTGATCTCAGGGGCGCCCGAGACGGGCGGTCGGGCCGCCATCACGTGTAGACGACAAACTTGGGCACACGCGGCTGGGCCGGCACCGCGGATGTCCGATCGATTCCGGTAACGGACCGAATCACGTAAACGGGGTGCCGTTGAAGCTGCGACGCCGACACCACCGCCACCCGGCCCAACATGGCCACCAGACCCAGGTACAGGGCCGTCACGGACAACAGCACCGCCGTCAGCCGCGATTCGCCACCCGTATCGGCGCCGAAGGCCAGCAGGACCAACGACAATAGGTAGAACAACACCGACAGACCCAGCAGGCCTCCGGACACACTCAGCAGCCACCAGAACAGCCGCCCGGGGCGTTCGACCAGGCTGAGCTGTCGGCCTTTGCTTAGCAAGGGCCTGGCCGAACCGTTTCGCGACAGGCGATCGTGGCGGAACCCCACCGCGCCGATCCGCTGGTCGATGGTCGCGCGGGCCTCGCCCGGTTTCATCGCCGCCAGAACCTTCCGATCCATCAGTCGCATGTCGGCGCGATGGCCCACATTGCTGCACATGGCCGTTCGCAGCGCTTGCAGGATCGTCAGCGAGGTTTCGGGGCTATCGGCGCTCAGCCGCCCACCCACGTGCACGACCTCGAACCCTTCGCGCCAGCGCGACACCATCTGTGGCAGCGCCGACGCCCATTGGTCAGGCCGGCGGTCGAAGGTAATCACCGCGCGGCCATTGGCTTCGGCGGCCCCGGCGGTGACCGCAGCGGCGGCCCCGAAGGGGCGTGAGAGTTCGACCACCCGCACCGCGCCGCCGGCCGTCGGCAGGCCGCGCAGAGCCGACCCCGTCTGATCGCCGCTGCCATCGTCGACGTAGACGATCTCGTAGGGGTCCGGGAGATTCTCGGCCGCCGCCGTCAACTGCCCGTGAAACGCCGCGATCGCATCCTGCTCGTCGCGGACGGGAACGACCAGGCTAAACGTAACGCCTTTGGGATCTTCCGTATCCATAGGCGGCGAATTGTAACACACGGGGGGCCCGAAACAACCGTTTTCGCTCGCACCGACGGGTCTACGCATTCAGATGGTCGCAACTGGCGACAATGGCGGCCGTTAAGGCCACCGCAGCCGTTTCCACCCGCAGGACCGTCTGCCCCAAATGGGCGGCGCGGAAACCCGCGGCATGAGAGGCCGTCCGTTCCTGGGCCGTCAGGTCGCCTTCCGGGCCAATCAACAATGCGACCGGCCAGCCCGGCTGCCAGTCGGCCAGCACTTCCAGCATCGACCGCCCGGTCAGATCGACCTCGCCGACCAGTCGCACGTCGGCCCGGCACGCCAACAGATAGGCCGACAGCGTCAGCGGCTCCTTCAGCACGGGCAAGAAGTCCAGCCCGCACTGCCGGGCCGCGGAAATGCAATGGCCCATCCAGCGCTGTCGCTTGGCCTGGCCCAGGTCGGGCCCGCCGGCCACGGATCGCTCGAAAACGACCGGCTGAAGCGTTGCCACGCCCAGTTCGGACGCCTTTTCCAGCAGCCAATCAACGCGTTTGCCCTTGGGCACAGCGAAGGCCAACTCGATCTCCGGCTGAGGGCGCGGGCGGGCATCGCCGATGGCCTCGAGCGAAACCGTCATCTGCCCGCGGACCGTGGCGGAGACGGTTCCATCGGCCTTGCGGCCTTGGCCGTCGAACACCGTCACCGGCGCGCCGGGGGTTAGTCGAAGCACGTTCAGCCCGTGGTGGGCCTGGTCGCCCGTGATCGTCACGTTCGGAACGGTCAAGGCGTCGACGTAGAACCGTTTGTGGCCGGATGTCTCGTGCGTGTTCATTTGCTTGAAGTAGTTGGCAACCTTTCGGCCCCCTCTGCCGATAAAATAATAGGGATTGTCCCCTACTGGCGAGTTAAAATTAGATGAGGACAGCAGAAGTGTCTGTCCGCGACCCGATCGGTTGCGGCTAGGCGCTGAAAGAGCCATTCAGAAGAGGCGCAAGTATATCTTATTCTTATAGATAGAAGGGCCGCACGAGTCGCCAAGTTCTATGCTGAGACTGGCTAAACAGACTGACCGTTTAGGGCTGAGCCCTGGAAAGGCCGCGTGCTGGATCACGCTGCTTCTGGTCTGCGCCGGTTCGACCGTCGTCCACGCCGATACCATCGATTACAGTTCGCTGCTTCTCTACTCGACTACGAAGCAGGTCCTCATCGACGACGACACCCTCCTGGCCGGCGCTATCGCCGCCGCCACGGATATTGAACTGGGCGAGAACATTGAGGTCGGATCCATCTACGCCGGTCGTAATATCGACGTCGACGACAACGCCACCGTCCGTGGCAAGGTCCTGGCCAACCGGAACGTTGAGTTCGGCACAGACCTGGACTTCCAAGGCGACTCCATCACCGGCGATGACGTCGAGATCAAGGATGACCCCACGGTCACAGCGGTTCCGCAAAGGAAGTTGTTGCGGGGTGCTCCGCAACGACTTGCGCGGG
>CAYRZU010000012.1:0-58216 GCA_964428895.1 uncultured Planctomycetaceae bacterium | reverse complement strand
CGAAGTTCGAGAGCTTGTGGAGACCCTTTGCGGGTCAACGGAGAGGGTGGGATTCGAACCCACGGAACTAATTAAAGTTCACTGGTTTTCGAAACCAGCCCGATCGGCCACTCCGGCACCTCTCCGGCCGACCGCGGCCCGGTGGCCGCGAGAAGATCGATTATGATACTCGCCGGGCCCAATTCTGACAAGGCCGCCCAAAGCCCAGATTCGACATGGCTTAGGGCAGGGGGGCGGAAGAGCCGGCTGTGTTTATTCAGCTTGAGCCTCGCCAGGCGGGGCGGTAGACTTCCAGCCATGGAAGAAGTAATCGGCAAGGATTGCCACAAAACTGCATTCCACGCGTTAATCTTTCCGGCATCAGTACGTTTGGACCACCAGCCGGGCCCCAGAGCCCACCCCGAAGGCCACGATGATGTCTGAGCCCAACACGCAACCCGACCAAGCCGCCGAACCCCAGGCCAATATCTTCGAGACCACGGTCGGCCATTTTCTCACGCCGGTCCTGCCCTATCTGCAGGATCCGGAAGTCGCCGAGGTGATGATCAACCGCTTCGACGAAATCTACGTCGAGAAGAAAGGCCAACTGACGCGCACCGACGCCACCTTCGGCGATAACGAGGCCTTCATGGCCGCGGTCAACAACGTGCTGCAATATACGGGCAAGCGCATCGACCCGTTGCAGCCGCTGGTCGACGCCCGCCTGCCCGACGGCAGCCGCGTCCACGTGGTGCTGGCGCCGTTGTCTCGGGCCGGGACGCTGATGTGCATCCGGAAGTTCGCCAAGGTCATGTTCGACGCCGACCATCTGGTGGAGTTGGGCTCGTGGACCGAGGCGGCCAAGGAGTACCTCCAGTGCTGCGTGCTGGCAGAGAAGAACATCCTCGTCTCCGGCGGCACCAGCAGCGGCAAGACCTCGCTGCTGAATGTGCTGAGTAGCTTCGTGCCGGATTACCAGCGGATCGTGGTCATTGAAGACTCGGCCGAACTGGAACTCCAGCAGAGCCACGTGGTCTCCCTGGAATCTCGCCCACCGGACCGGTGGGGCCGCGGGGAGGTGACCATCAGCGACCTGTTCAAGTCGTCGCTGCGATTGAGGCCGGACCGGATCATCATCGGCGAGACCCGCGGCGGCGAGGCCTTGGATATCATCCAGGCAATGACCAGCGGGCACGCCGGCAGTATGTCGACCTTGCATGCGACCATGCCGACCGATGCGCTGAATCGCCTGGAAACGCTGGCGATGATGAACTCCGTGGAAATGCCGCTCTACGCCTTGCGGGCCCAGATTATCTCCGCCATCGACGTGGTGGTGCAGGTCTCGCGATTCAACGACGGTCGTCGCGGCCTGACGCATATCTCGGAGGTCCTGCCGCTGACCGAGGACGGCCGATACCAGGTGCAGGACATCTTCCGGGTGGAGTTCGACGAGACCGGGCTGGGTACCTTGGCGGCCGCGGGGAATAGATCGATCTACGCCAAGGAGTCGAAGATCCAGTCTCTGAAGGGATTCTGGCGACTGACCAAGGATGTCTTCACCGAGGATTAGCGGATGGCCGGCCGAGACAACAAGCGATCGGTGTGTTGCGATCAACGCGGCCAGGCGACGGTGGAATACGCGTTGCTGTTGGCGGCGATCGTCTTGCCCCTGGGGTACGTGTTCCTGGCTTTACTTGAGATGCTTGGCATTATGTTCCAGATGACAACGTTTATACATTCATTGCCGTTCCCATAGTTACGCACCGTAGGCCAGCGAAGCGCGCACTGCTTTGAGAGGAGTCAATGATGTTTAGACGAGTCAAGCAGGCTTTGCGGGCCTTGCATCAGGATCAGGTCGGCGCCGGTATGGTGGAATACGTCCTGATCCTTGCGGCTGTCGCGCTGCCGCTGTTGGGCGTGTTGGTTTACTTCTGGGATGGCGTCAAGACGTGGGTGTTCGAGTTGTTCGACGGCATCCGAAATAACGCAGAAAACGCTGGCGCCGTTTCCTGAAACGTCTGATCTTCGGGCGAAGGGGCCCGAACAGAATAGCGCTGCTAGGCCAGCGAAAGGATTTGGATTATGTGGACCACAGTAAAGACTGCCCTGAAAGCCCTCCACGAGGACCAGAAGGGCGCCGACACGGTGGAGTACGTTCTGATTGTCGCGGCCATTGCGCTGCCTCTGTTGGGCGTGATGGTGTTCTTCTGGGACGACATCAAGGAGTGGGTCTTTGAAAAGACCGACCAGTTGAAGGAAGACGTCGACAACGCTAGCAACGTGCCCTAGGCTCGGCCGTTCGTGTGGGGGCCGTGACAAAAGTGCCATGCCGCCAATAAGCCAGACTTGGCAATACGGTGTGCTTGTCGTGGCGCTCGTCGCCTCAGCTATTACCGACGTGCGTTACGGGAAGATCTTCAACGCCATCACGTATCCCGCCATTGTTGCGGGGTTGGTGGGTCATACCATCACGAGCGGCCTCCTGCCTGAAGGTGATGAAGTCGGGCTGGCCCTGACGGGGTCGCTGTTGGGGTTGATGGTAGGGTTCCTTCCGATGTTCGTTGTTTGGCGGCTAGGCGGCATCGGGGGAGGTGACGCGAAGCTGATGGCCGCGGTCGGCGCCCTGGGCGGAGTGGAGTTCGTGGTGTCCGCTACGCTTTACGGATGCATGGTGGCGGTGGTGATGGCGTTAGTCATCATGAATCGACGCCGCGTATTGGGCGAGACCATGAAGCGTATTCTTGGCTTCCTGTACTCGGTTCTGATCAAGGCCAAGCCGACCGATCCGGCCACGCCGGACAGCCCCAAGTTGGCCTTCGGGTTGGCCCTGTGTCTCGGATCGGCTGCGGCGATCGCCGAACTGTTGATCCGTGGGAGGTTGTGGCTTGAGCGCTGACGGACGCCATGAAAGACCTTCACGCCCGCATTGGTCGCGGACAGCGGCCCTGGCGGCGCTGCTGTTCCTGGCGGCGCTGGCGGCGGGGTTGGTGGTATCGGCGGCGGCCCGTTGGCGGAGTGCGTGGCTGATTTCCACGGTAACCAGCCGGGGCTTTCTCATCCACGCGTCGATTGTCGTGATCGGCGCGGCGTTGCTGACGCTGGTGCTGAGGGGGCTGAAGCGAATCAGCGCCGCATATCGGCGGCGTTATCGATTCGACGGCCAATCGGGCACGGCGATTATCGAGTTTGCCCTGGTCATGCCGATCGGCCTGTTCCTGGTGCTGCTGATGGCGCAGTCGGCGATGCTGCTGGTGGGCCATTTGTGCGTGCACTACGCCGCGTTCTGCGCCGCCCGCAGCGCCGTGGTCTACGTGCCGGCGGATTTCACCGACACCAGCGGCGAAGAGCCCAATTATGTCATCGACGATGCGATGAGTTCCCCCAAGATGGGCGCCATCCAGCGGGCAGCGGCCTGGGCGGTCCTGCCGATCTCCTCCAGCAGCAGGCACCTGCCGGCGGGGGATGCCGGCATCCTGGCCGACGGCATCGACGGAATCTTCTCGCTGTACGGCGAGAGTGTCCCGGTGTGGGTCGACCGCCTGCTGGCTGAGAAGCTCTACTACGCCGAGACCTATACCGACGTCGAGCTTCTTCCCCCGGCCGACGGCGACCTCTACTATGGTGAGAACGAAGAGATACACGTAACAGTTCGACACATCTTCTATCTGTCCGTGCCGTACGCCAGGCGACTATACGCCATGATCGATTCCCTCAACGGCGTTGAACTGGACTTCGGCTGGGGCGAATACGGGCTGGAAATTGCCGCCACCTGCCGCCTGACCAATGAAGGCTCCGAAGACGACGTAATCGTTGAAGAGCTCTTGACGAGGCCCATTCCGGGCAAGCCGCTCTATCAGATGCACGGGGTGGGCAATTATCCCGAGCCGATCCTGACCGATGACCTAACCACAGACGACTCCCCGTATCAGAAGCAAAACGAACCGGAACCCACGGACATGGAGCCCGTGGAGATGGGCCGTGAGAAATAGGCAACACCGCTATGCCGGACGAACACGCCAACGATTCAAAACTGGGACTGCAGCCGGGAACGACCATCGGCAAATACGAAATTCGCGAGAAGCTCGGCGCCGGCGGCATGTCGGTTGTCTACAAGTGCTACGACCCGATGCTCGATCGGTTTGTCGCCGCCAAGCAGATTTCGTCCCATTTGGCTGAAGACCGTCAGTTCCTGGAGCGTTTTCGCCAGGAGGCGCAGCTGCTGGCCAAGGTGGGGGCCGAGCAATCGGCGATCGTGACCATCCACGACCTGGTCGAAGACGAACGCGGCCTATTCATCGTCATGGAATATGTGGAAGGGCCTACCCTGGAGGAGGTGCTGGCTTCCCCCAAAGCGCCCCTGGCGCCTCGTCCGGCCGTTCAACTGCTGTGGCGACTGGCCGCGGGCATGGCGGCCGTTCATCGGGCCGAGATCATTCACCGTGACCTCAAGCCCAGCAACATCCTCGTGGCGGAGGGGCTCAAGCCGAAGATCACCGATTTCGGCGTGGCCGCCAGCTTGAGCGGGCAAACGTCCATGTTGCTCGGCACGACCAAATACATGGCCCCCGAGCTGTTCGCTGGCGGCGACGTTGACGGCCGAACCGATATGTACTCGCTGGGGTTCATCATTTACGAACTCCTGCTCGGGCGGGAAGTCTTCAACGAGATCTTCAGCGACGTGGTCCGCGATCCGCGGATCGCCACCGTCCGATGGATGAAGTGGCACGGCAATGAGTCGGTGACGGCGCCGACCTTGCACGATGTGAATCCGGCGATCCCGGTCGAGCTATCTAGCATCGTCGCTCGGATGATGGCCAAGGACCCGGCCGGGCGGTACGAGACCATGGACGCCCTTGGTCAGGCGGTCAAGGTGGACTTGGCCGGCGTGACGTTGGCCGGGGAGGCGATCGTGGCCGATCGACCCGGCCCGGTTTTCGAAACCGAGCAGGCTGTCGAAGAAGAGCTCGCCGAGGTCGAAGAGCCCGGCCCGCCATTGGAAGACCTACCCACGGCGCCGTTGCCGAAGCGGTCGATGTCGAACCAGGCACGGCTGATCCTGGCCGTGGCCGTGGCCGTTATGGCCATCGGCGTTCTGACGGTGGGGGTGATCCGCCACAACCGGAAGATGGCGGGGCAACGTGATACGGCCAGAAGCCTCTATCAGAAGGCCAAGAAATCCTACGACGAACGCGATTACGTTGAGGCCCGCAAGACCTTCGACAAGATCTCCCAGAATTTCCCGGGCGTCTTGGCCGCGAAGATGGCGTCGATTCGGTCGCTGATGTGCCAGGCCTATCTGGCGATCGAAGACCGGCAGTGGGACGTCCAGAGCGACCTTCGCGAGCGGGCCGAGGGGGCCGTGGAGGCCCTCCAACGCGACACGACCAATCGAGATGTCGTTGAATGGATCCGGAAGACCCGAGATGACATCGAGCAGATCGAAGAGTACTACTTCGTCATTCGCCAGTACGAACAGGCGATGGCCAGGGCGATCGAACTGAGGGATGCCGGCAAGTTTGCTCAGGCGCAGGTCGTACTCAAGAAGGATATCCCCGAGGTCGGGTATCAGCCGCAGCGCGCCGAGCGGCTGGCGACGCTGATCGAGGATATCGCCCTCAAGAAACTCCAAGAGGAACTGGCCGAACTGCAGCGTGAAGCGGAGTCGTACGTCGCCGAGGGCAATCGGGCCCAGGCCCTCCACACCTATCGGAAAATCCAACAACTGCTGGAGTCGGAAGCCTCGCTCTTGTTGGACAAAGCCGTGCGGAAGCAACTCATTGAGGAGATGAACGCTTCCCGGAACACGCTGAACCGCACCCAGGAACTGGAGGACTTGGATTCGCAGATCACCAAGGCTCATGGTGACGGGAACCTGCGACTGGAACTGGAACTCCGACGAAAGCTCCAAAGCCTGCAGCCGGCCGATCAGAACGCCGCGAGAATACGCGCGTTGGAGATTGAGATACTCTACCAGCAGGCGGAACGGCTCCGACGCGAGGGCCAGCTCGTCGAGGCTAATGACGCCTACGTGGCGGTCTTGCGGCTTGACCCCACTCACAAAGGCGCCAAACGGGCGTTGGAGGAGTTGAATCTGGCCGCCGAGCGCGGGCGGCTGACCCAAGAGGCCGACCAGGCCTTCCGGCAGAAGCAATGGGTCCGGGCCAAAGAGATCTACGAGAAACTCCTTCCGGGCCAGCCCGACGCTGAGATGTCGCGCCGCGTCCAGTTGTGCCACTACAAAATCGAACTGACCAAACTGGACCAGCGGCGAGATAGGGCCCTGGCGCAGAAGGATTCGATCGATCTGGAGCTTCTCAAGGACGACTACGCGAAAGTCGGCGAGATCTATCCGGGAGCCTACGACAGCGATATTCGCCCTCGAATTGCCACCCTTGCACGCGTGGTTGATCGGTGGGAGCTGTTGGCCGAGGGAGACGAAAAGGCTGCCGCCCGCAGCTTCGCCGAAGCGATCCGGATTTACACGCAGGCCAAGAGCTTGTCGGTGACCGATGCCGAACGGACCGAAGTGGACAACCGACTCCTCGACGCCGAGTTCGAGCAGTACATGTACTGCGGCGAGCGGGCCAAGGAACGCGGCGATCTGACCCAGGCTCGGGCCGCCTTCCGGCTGGCTGACGATACGGTCCGGACGGATGCCCAACGGGCCCGCGTCAACGTGGCCCTGGAAGAAATCCAGGCCCTCATCGACCAGAAAGAAGCGGATAACGCCTCCTGATTATATGCCTCGCCAACACACCAGCCCGGTTCCCTCACCTGCCAGCCGTTACGGCCGCACGCGCCGGCGGCGCCGCGGGCAGATCCTGATCATGGCATTGCTGGCCATGACGCTGCTGGTGGGGATGATCTTCTACGTCTACAACGTGGGCGATCTGATGAACCGCCGGTTGGCCTTGCAGCACGCGGCGGACGCGACGGCCATCGGCGGGGGCGACTGGATGGCCCGAAGCATGAACGCGGTGGCGCTGAACAACTGTGCCCAGTCGCGCATGCTGTCCTTGGTGACGATCTTCGACGGGGCGCCATTGGCGGCGGAGATGTCGTGGAAGGAGGCCGAAGTGTGGGAGTACGGGCTGGCGCAGCAGCTTGCCCGCGGCGTACCGGCCACAAAGAACGATTTCCTTCGTGACGGGCTGGAGAACCTGCGGGAGCGGATGGCCACGCAGCGGGACATTCTGGGAGCCTTCAGCCGCACCCTCAATGAGGGCGCCTACGACATGCGTTTGGCGACGCACTGGGCCGTCCCCGGCGCCGGCGGCGCCCCCCCGCATGGGGCCATGTGGCAAACGGCTGTGGCGTTGCAGGACTTCTCGGAGACCGTTGTGGATTCGGCGGGGGTGTTGGCCCAGGCCGACGCGGTTCGCTACGGCCTGGCCGATCGAGCGGACGTGGCGCTTCTGATACCGGTCCTTCCTGAGTTGCCCGGACGGCCGGGCAACTTTGAGGACTTCCGTGACGTCCTGAAGACCAATATGTCGGTCCTGTACCAGGATGTGACGGGCGGCGGCATCCCGGACTTTGCCGATCCGCATCGGTGGGGCCCGTGGCCCAAGCTGTATGAGTGGCGCGACAAAATATGGGAAATCGACGGCAAGTGGGTGCCGACCACGTCGGTGGTCGGTCGTCCCGGCCTCCGGACCGGTGGGCGTAGTGTTGGCGGGGTCGCCAGCCAGGGCGGCAGCGGCTACTGGACGGAATACAGCCGTCGCTATGTAGGATTCCGAGGGTTCGGCCCTTGGGAGGCGCTGATGCGGCGGATTCACATGTACGCGGGCTATCCGACTTATTTCACCAAGGATGATTCTGCCCGCTACGGCCTCGGTGTGCTGGCCGACACGTACTTCTACACCTATCTGCGTGACCTGGCGAAGATCAAGCTGAACTACATGTTCCCGGCGGTGGCCAGCCAGTTCGATCCGCCGGTGGTCTCTTATCACTATCCCAATTGGATCTGCGTGGATGATTACCCGGCCGCCCAGGCCCAGGCCCTATCCGGGGCCCAGATCGCCTACACCATGTTCTACCTGGTGCAGGTGGCGTCGTCGGTGCCGCCCAGCTCAGCTTCGTGGATGACGCCGGGCACCTACCGGACCAACGCGGACGAACCGATGGCCATCTGGTCCAGCGGGTGGCAAGACCCCGCCACGTGGAATATCCAGCAGGTCGCGCCCTACATCTGGCGAGAAGAAACCACCTACATGACCACCCAGGATCCGGAGATCGGTATTCAACCGATTCCGGAGAACCCCGGCGATCCCGACGGGCCACTGCGGTATCAGACCGTTTACCTAGTCAGCTACTACACGTGGGGGGGCATCGACGTGGGCGGGCAGGTCGAAATCCGCAACCCCTGCAACTGGGATGAATTCGACGACTTGCCCTATCCGATCCTCTACGACACCGGCGACGACGGCGAGGATGACTACGACCCTGACGAACTCGACCCCGACGCGCCCGCCCGCCGAAAAATGTTCACGTATCTGGGTGTCGCCCAGGACCGAAGCACCGCCCGCGTCTGGCCCAGTCAGTTTCGCCACATCAATCCGCTGGGGCACATGGCGGGTGTCGCTCAGGCGAAGGTGTTCAACCACTCCAGTTGGGATCTGTGGACGCAGAACTGGCAGGCCCAACTGACGCCGGTGACGGACTGGGCCGACTGGATCGAACGGATCGACGCCGGCGAGGGCGACGTGGAATACGTTGACGACATGGTCTATCCGGACGAGTTCGGCGTCTTGGCCGAGTACCTGTACTCGATCGACCCGGACATGGCCGAGATGTACTTCAATCACTGAGGATGCAACGGCGACCCATGCGAAATCGCACCGGACAACCTGGTCTCCAACGCCGACGGCGAGGCGCCGTGATGATTGAGTCGGTCATGGTGATCCCGTTGTTGGTGGGGTTCATTGCGGCGACGTTCTTCTTTGCCTGGATCCTGGGCAACCAGCAGCGGCTCCGGTCGGCGGAACGTCACCTGGTGTGGCATGGTGTGCGTGGTGGGGATTGGCCGAGCACCACCGAGATCAACGATCGCATGCTGCTGGGGCGGGCCTCCGCGATCAACCTTCAGGTCAGCCGCGGCATGGAATGGGTCTACATGGGAGGGGACACCAGCGGCATTGACGGCCGAAAGCTCCAGCCGACCGACAAGTGCATGACCGACCTGGCCGAATACGTCAACAACGCCAGCGCCCTGGCAGGCCCGATGGCCGACGACCTTCTCTTGCGTGACAGCGACCATAGCTTCCCGCGCGGCAAGATGGTGCGGATGTGGGTGAACTTTCCCTCCAACGTCGGCGCGTGGACCGAGGTGGTCAAGAAGCCCTTTGAAGCCCACTTCGCCCGCGAGGGCGTTGAATGGCGGCGAGGGCAGGCCGAGAGCCTCGAGGTCATAGCCGACCGCTATCTGGATGACGTGGAAACTACGCTGGAATCGGTGCCGTCGCCGGGCAATGACCTCGCTCAGCAGTTTCGCGACCTTTACCTCGTGCCATGGTAGCCGAACCGGGGATCGCCATGACCGCGCAACCGGAACAACCCACGCCGCGGCGTCGGCAGGTGCTCTACCTGGCGGCTGTGGTGGCCGCGGTGGGCGTCGCGTGGGGGGTGCATCGGCAGTGGGTCTCCCCGACGGGCTCTGCCGGGAGCGAACGGCGCGTCCTGGCGGCGATGGCGACGGCCGACCGGCTGAGCCCGCCGCCGGCGACCTCGCCGGATTCGCCCTTGCCGGACCCGTGGAGCCTGACGGGACTGGTCCCGTTCGACCGCGATCCGGCGAACGTGCCGCCGCCGGCGGGAGCGACCTTCGTCGCTGGTTTTCGCCGCCGGTCCGGACCATGGCTGGAACAACGGGCCAAGTACGAGTACGCTGGCGGGCCGCCGGATGCGCTGGCGCACTACCAACAGCGCCTCGGCGAGCTCGGCTTCAAACGGTTCGCTTCACGACGGCTGGCCGACGGCGGCGCCGTGGACATCTACGTTACGGGAGCGGCCAAAGCAGAGGTGGCCTTGCGAAAGCCGCCTCCCGGAAGCACAATAAGCTCGATTAGTCTTCGCATTATCGCGCCGGCTAACAGTGATGAATAAGACCCAGGAAGGAACGGACCATGGCTGAGGAGTCCCAAGGCGTCCAGAACAAGTGGCTACTGGTTGTGGCGGCGATTTTGGGGATTATCGTTGCCATCGTTTATAACGTGGACCGCAATCGCGCCATCCGGATTGCCGAAGGCGCCAAGAAACGCGTGCTGGTCTATAAGGTCGACATCAAGGCCAATCAGAGGGTGCCCGCCAAGAACCTGACGGTTCGGACCGTCGACGCCAAGACCATCGAAACGATGAACCTCATGACCGAGAAGGACATGGGCGCTATCGTGAATCAACCGATCCGGCAGGATGTCAAGCAGAACGACTACGTGGCGTGGTCGCACGTGACCCGTTCGCCGGAGGAAAACCCCTCGTACAGCATCAGCAACGACGATGACATGGTTCGGATCAGCGTCCCGATCGATTCGGTGACCTCGCCCGGCCGAGACTTAAGGCCCAACGATCGGATCAACCTGGTCGGTCTCTTTGAAGTCGTGCCGGGCAAGCCGTCGAGCTACTGGGCGGTCGCCAACGTTCGCGTGCTGGAAGCCGGCGGCATTGGCGTCAAGGACGTTGGCGCCCAAGCGGCCGGCAAGAACGCCCCACGCGGGTCCCGGAGCTATCGGGCGGTCGCCCTGGAAGTGCCGTTGGGCGTTCATCTGAAGCTGGTCAATCTGACCACGCACCTACTGGGGAGTTTCCAGGTTCAGGTCCGCAGTCCGGGCGCCGTCTATTCGATCGACGACCCCAACGCGGACGGGGACGTGACCTTTAACGAGGAACTGGCCAAGCTCGCCAAAGTGGCCGCCACCGGAAGAGGTGGGGTCAGCGGCATGACACCAAGATAGAAACGGATACCGCCGGTGGAAATCTGGGTCTACAACCAATACGCCGACCAGCGAGAGGTCCTCAAGGTCGAGGGTGAGGAAATCACCGTCGGGCGGGATGAGTCCAACCAAGTTGTCTTGGCCAGCCCGTTCGTCTCTCGCGAACACGCCCGAATCCTTCGCGACGGACCGGGGTTCGCCATTGAATCCTTGGGCCTCAATGGCCTGACCGTGGCCAATCGGGATGTCGCCCATCGCGAGCGCTCCAAGCTGGAATACGGCGACGAGATTCGGATCGGCGAGTTCAGCATCTACCTGATGGAGCCCTCCGTTCGGCGTGTCACCGCCGAGCAGCGAGGCATGACGCCGCGACGGCGCGTGGTCGAACTGGAAGAGGCCATGCACGCGGAGTTGCTGGACCGCCTGAACCTGCGTGTGACCGGGCAAGCCAGTGTGGCCGACAGCCAGCACGTGGGGCTGATCAAGCGGCAGTTGGCCGAGATCATCGATACCCATCGCGACCAGATCGACGACGAAATGGCCGTCTATCTGGTCAAGGAGTTCCTGTGGCGATCGGTGGTGACGGAACTGGCCCGCCGGGCGACGGGCAAGCTGCTCTACAGTTACGGCTTTGAGAACACCGACGAGCTTCAACCCAAGGCCGAGGAAGTCATCAGCCGGATCGTGGGCGACGTTATCAGCGATCTGCCCCTCCGCTTGACCCCGCATACGCTCAAGAAGGACATCGCCACGGCGGAGGAGGACTGGCCCGCTCAGCTGAAACGGCTGACCCCGCGCATTTCGCCAGAGCTGCGTGACTACCTCGTCTACCGGATGCTGTCGAAGGACATCGAAGACGTGGTCCTCGGTTACGGCCCGCTGCAGGACCTGCTGGAGATGCCCAACGTCAGCGAAATCATGGTGGTTGGCAAGGACCGCATCTACATCGAAAAGGACGGCGTCCTGCAGAACTCGGGGCGGAGCTTCTTCTCCAACGAGGTCGTCCAGAGCATTATCGAGCGGATCATCACTCCGATCGGCCGACGGATAGACCGGTCGACCCCGCTGGTCGACGCACGCCTGCCGGATGGGTCGCGTGTTAACGCCATCATCAACCCGCTGAGCCTGTCGGGTCCCGCGCTGACGATCCGGAAGTTCGCTCGGATTCCGTTCACCATCGACGATCTGGTCGAACGAGCCACCCTGACCGAAGGAACCGCCAACTTCCTGAGAGCGTGCGTGCTCGGTCGAATGAACGTGTTGATCTCCGGTGGGACCGGAAGCGGCAAGACCACCACGCTGAACGTTCTGAGCAGTTTCATTCCCGGCGAAGAGCGGATTGTCACCATCGAGGATTCCGCCGAGCTTCAGTTGCCCCAGGAGCACCTGGTCCGCTTGGAGACGCGGCCGCCCAACATCGAAGGCAAGGGCCAATACACGATTCGCGACCTGGTTCGCAACGCTCTTCGGATGCGGCCGGACCGGCTGATCGTGGGTGAGGTCCGAGGCCCTGAAGCCCTGGACATGCTCCAGGCGATGAATACCGGACACGATGGATCGCTATCGACCATCCATGCCAACACCCCCTCCGATACGCTTTCGCGGCTGGAGACCATGGTGCTGATGGCGGTGGACATGCCCATCCGGGCGATTCGCGAGCAGATCATCGCGGCGATTGACCTGGTCGTGCAGATCTCCCGCATGCCGGACGGCCGACGGCGATTGACGCACATCACCGAGGTGGGGGGGCTGGATCCGGAGACGTCGCAGATCATCACCGAGGACATCTTCGTGATGCGCCGCCGACGGGGGCAGGCGCCGGGTCAGGGCGAGCTTTGCCACACCGGCTACATTCCGACGTTCTCCGACAAGCTCATCAGGGACAACCTTCTGAAAGTGGAGGTGTTCACGCGGTGATACCGGTTCTGGCCATGTCGAGCAGTACGCTGCTGGTCTTGACCAATGTCGCCATTGTGGTCCTGACGGCTGCGGCGGTGTTCCTGGGCTGGCGCCCTCTGAAGGCGATGATCCTGCAGCAAGAGGACCTGTACGATCGCGTGCTGCGGCGTCGGTTGCTGTGGCAGATCACGCCTCGCGTGGCCACGGTGGTGGCGTTGGTGATCATCGCGCTGCTGGGGGCGGTTGGGTATATTGCGGCAGCCAGCTACGTGGGGGCGATTCTGTGCGGGGCCGCCGGCGTGTTCGTGCCGCCGCTTCTGCTGAGCTGGCTGCAGCGCCGCCATTTGGGGAGGCTGGAGGACCAACTGGTCCCCGGCATTCAGACGCTCGCCTCGGGCGTTCGGGCCGGGCTGAACCTGGTCCAGTCGATGCAGCTTCTGGGGCGCGATGGCCCGACGCCGCTCCGGCAAGAAATGGATCACCTCCTGCGGGAGTATGAATACGGTATCAGTCTGGAAGATGCGATGAACAACGCCGCCTATCGCATCGGCTCCAGTGACTACCGGCTGCTATTCGCCGCGTTGCAGACCCACCGAGAGCGTGGGGGCGACCTGGGTAAGACCCTGGACCGAATTGCCGAGAGCATTCGGGAGATTCAACGTCTGGAGAAGCGCGTGGAGACGCTCACCGCCCAGGGGCGCGCCACAGCGAGGTGGCTTGGCGCGATGCCGATTGTGGTGCTGCTGATCCTGTATTTCCTGGTAGACCCCCAAGGGGTGCAAGAACTGTTCCAGCAGAGCCTGGGCAAGATGATGCTGCTGGGGATGATCGTACTGAACGTGATCGGGTTCCTTTGGATCCGGAAGATTATGGACGTCGACATCTGATCGACGCCGACTGAGGACCGAGCAATATGGCCGATATGTTGGCCGCCATGAATGTGGATGCGCTTCTGCCGATCGGGATATCGGTGGGGTTGTTCGTTGCGGTCTTTCTGTTCGTGGTGGCGGTATTCGGGCAAAAGGGGGAGATTCGAATGTCGCCTCAACGCGAGGCGGCCATTGCGACCGGCCATGAAGACCGTCGGACCGTCTTCGAAAAGCCCCTCACGCGTCCGGTCATGTGGGTCCTGCTGACGATCAGTCACCGGATGGCCGTGCCGAAGCTCAAGCGATGGCTGCAACGCACCCTCGTGTCCGCGGGCAGCCCTGAATACTACACGCCGGAGGAGTACCTGGCGGTCAGCCTCCTGACCGGCTGTGTCTTGGGCGGCGTGCTGGTGTTGGTCTATATGGTGCTTGCCGCCGGGCAGATCAGCCTGGGGACGTGGCTGGTGGGCGTCATCTTGGGGGCGGGGTTGATGCTGGCGGTCATTTACGACAAGGCCTCCAAACGTCTTCGCCAGATTGGCAGGCAGATTCCGTATTCCATGGATTTGATTGCTCTGGCGATGGGGGCCGGCGGGACCTTCACCGAGGCGGTGCAAACCGTGGTCCGGGAAAAGCAGGACGACCCGTTCAATGTTGAGTTAAAGGCCCTGTTGGCGGAAATGGAGCTCGGCGCGACACGCCGTCGAGCGTTGGAGAATATGGCGGATCGTGTTCCCTTGGAGCAGTTGCGGAGCATTGTCTCCAGCGTGGTCCAGGCCGAAGAACTCGGCACGCCCTTGGCGGATGTGCTGCACTCGCAGGCCAATCTGCTTCGGCTGCAGCGTTCGGCTCGGGCAGAAAACGCCGCCGCGGTGGCCTCGGTGCGGATTCTCGTGCCCAGCCTGCTGATCCTGATCGCGGTCATCATCGCCGTGTTCGCTCCGGCCATTCTTCGGTTGCTTGAAGGGGGCCTGTACTGATGCCGGACCCACGCCCGGAACTGATCCTGGTCGGGGGGCCCGCCACGGGCCTTCGCGCCGTGCTGATGGACGATTCGGCCATCGTTGGCCGCGGGGCCGACTGTGACGTCAAGATCCTCGATGAGACGGTGTCGCGTCGGCACTTGCTGTTTCGCTTGGCGCCGGGCGGCTGGGTGGTGGAGAACGTCTCGAAGTTCCCGATCCGCATCAATGGGAAGAAGTACGGAAAGGGCCGAAAGGCCTTTGTGGAAACCGGGGATGTCATTCGGTTGGGCATGCTGACCGACATGCTGTTCGTTTCTCCCGGCGACGATCCGGAGCAGGTGCTACGGGCCTACCGACTGGAGCATCCGGAACTTCCTCCGACGGGCCCCACGGGCTCGGCGGTCGAAGCGGAGATGGCGTCCGAGCCGACGGTGGTCATGGCGGGCGGCCAGGTCGGCAGCGCCTCGGCGGCCACCGAGGTCGACGACGAGCCCGGCGCCCTTGACGAGGAGGCGCTCGAGCAGAAACGAAAGATGCGCAAGTACCTGATCATGGGCGGCTCATACGTGCTGATACTGGTGGCCGTCTTTGGCGTGTTGTTTGCCGTGAAGAAGGATGATGACGGGCCCGCCCGCAGGGACTTCCCCGCGTTATTGACCGAAACCGAGATCGAACGCGCGCTGGACCCGGCGGTGGACACCCGCGGCGACAACCCCGTGGCCGCCCAGGAGAACCTGGAACAGGCCCGGAAGTTCTATTTGGCCCGCCAGGATTCGATCGGGAACCTCTATCGATGCATCAAGTTCTACCGATGGCACGAGGCGTATCGCGGCGACCGCATCCCCACCGTTCAGGACGAGCAAATGTACGATCGGGCCGTTGAGGAACTGGCCGAACGGGTGGTGACCACTTACAGAAACGCCTACGCGCTGAGTCGAGACCGCCAATGGGCCCGAGCGGAGTCGGCCTTCAGGGAGATACAGGATCTCGTGCCGGCCAAGGAAAGACCCATGCTCACCGAGAGTAATGACCTGTGGGACAACGTGCAGGAACACCTGACCTACATCGGTCAACAGCTTGAGGATCGGAGCCGACGTCGGTAGGGGGGCTCAGCCGGTTTGCAGGAATGCTTCGTGTTCGGGGGTCAGGGGTGTGTCGGCGGGGGGCAACTTCGTCAGATCGAATCGTTCGAGCAATTCTACCAGCGTAGCCTCACGCGGGCCGTCCGGCAGGAGACCGGCCATGGCGCCAAGCAAGCCCAAGATGCGCTCGGGCCGGACGCCTTGTTGGCGATAAGTGGCCAGCCGCGTATCGCCGTGCCGCTTGGCAAGCCGCCGACCATCCATGCCGGCCACGAGCGGCAGATGGTAGTAGACCGGCTCGGGTCCCGTCTCCAACAATCGGCGCAGGTGGATTTGCCGTGCGGCGGAATCCAGAAGGTCGTCCCCCCGGACAATCGCATCCACGCCAGCATCGGCGTCATCGACCACGACCGCCAGTTGATACGCCGCAGTGCCATCGTTCTTGAACACGACGAAATCGCCGCCGACCTGGCGAAGGTCGAAGGCGGTATCGCCGCAGAACCGATCCTGTACCATGATGGGCTCATCGGGCACGTGCACGCGCCAGGCGACCGGGCGATCGGTTTGGGCAGCGGCCTGCTCGGGCGAGGTGAATCGACCGCGGCACGTGCCCGGATACGCGCCGGTGTTGTCCCCTCGATGTGGGGCCGAGGCCGCCGCTTCGATGTCCTTGCGGCTGCAGGTGCACGGGTAGGCGTGTCCGGCGTCGATCAAGTGCTTCAGTGCGTCGTGGTAGGCGCCGGTTCGGTTGGATTGGTAACAGACGGGCTCTTCCCACTCCAAGCCCAACCATTGCAGATCCTCCAACGCTTGCTCGATGGCGTGGGGCTTGACGCGTGGCCCGTCCAGGTCCTCCACCCGCATCAGCATGCGCCACCCTTCCTGCTTGGCCAGCAGGTGGTTCAGCAGGAAGGTCCGCGCGTTTCCCAGATGCAGGGCCCCGGTCGGGGAGGGCGCCAATCGTGTGGTGGTGGGTCTCATCGGTTGTCGGTGGGATGATACTCGCCGCTTGGGCCTACCGCCAGCGGAGCGGCCTTGATACTATTGTCCCGCCCGGCCGCTTGTTTCGGGTCGGGCGACGTGAATCCATGCATACTTCGTCCGACAAAGCTCGAACGCTCGATATCGTGGCCCTGCTACTGCTGACGGCCGTGGTGATGGGCATCCGCGCTAGCGGGCCGAGCACCACCTACGCCTATGCGCAATTGTGGCAGGCGGGTGTGTCGATTGATGTGGCGACCAATGGGAACTGGCTCTGGCCGTCAGACCAGAAAGGGGAGCCCGCCCACAAACCGCAGATGTATGCTTGGCTGTGCGCCCCGGTGCTCATGGCGACCGGCCATTTCGACGATGTCACCTTCCGGGCCCCATCGATAGCGGCGACCTTACTGATGACGCTGCTGGTCTACCTCCTGGGTTTGCGCTGGTATGGCCGGCGGACGGGCGTCTTGGCTGCAGCGCTGTGGGTGACCACGTTAGGCGTTCACAAGCTGACCTACCAGGGCACCACGGACATGTTGCTGACGCTTTGGCTGACGGTCAGCTTGTTCTGTGTGGATCGGCTGTTGTTCCATCGTGCGAGATCGCATCGCTGGGCGTGGGCGGCGGGGTTCTGGGCCGCCACGCTGCTGGCGGCATGGACCAAAGGGTGGGGGGTCGCCAGTTTGCCCATGGTGATCTCCCTGGTGTCGGTGATGTCGGTCTGCTGGCCGGGCTTTGGGGTGCTGAGGCGGGCCGATACGGTTTGGCGGAAGATCGGCCTCCTTCTGCGCCTGATCGGGCGCCGTTGGTGGCTGGCCATCAAGCGGTCTCAGTTGATCTGGGGCCTGCCGACAGTGGCGATTGCCTTCGGGGCGCTCCTGTGGGCTACATGGTCATCCGGGGGCAAGGAATTTGAGCGCATCTTCCACTTCGAGGTCATCCAGCGGATTACGGGAGGTGGGACGGACGCGCCGGAAGCGGCCTCCGTTCCGGCAGGGGTTCATCTGCTCTACTACGGCTTACCCGTGTCTCTACTGGCGATCATGGCGCTGATACTGGTCTGGCCGGGACGGTGGTTCACGCGACGCGGGCCGTTCGCCTTGCCCTTGATGTGGGTCATCGCTTTTGTCCTACCGTATTCGTTGTCGCACGGGTTCCGGCCGGATTATCTCTTGCCGTGTTACGCCGGCTTGGCCCTGATGGGGGCGTGGGCGGTTTCCGAGGTGGCTCGCCGAGGACGCGCCGGCGGGAGGGGGGTCGGCCTCCTCCGGCACGCCATTGCCGCCGGCCCCGTGGCGATTGGCCTGGGCCTGATTGTGGTTCCGGCGATGTATGTCTATGCCGAGCCCCTTGGCAGCTACCTGGACCTGCCCTTACCGCACAACCCGGGCGTAGGGGTGTGGTTCGGCATGTTGCTGCTCATTCCCATAGGTGCGGTCATTCTGGCCGGGGGGATCATCGCCTCGCTTCGCCGGAAACTGCACACGGTGGCCGCACTCGCCTGTGTGGGTATGCTGGGCGTCTCCTTCATCAACGTTCACATGATCAGCCGACACGCCCGGACCGGCGACGGCGCCAAGATGCGGTCTTTTGCCCTGCGGGCCAAGAGCGTCATTGGTGATGACGACTACGCCGTTCTCAAGGCGGAGAAGCTTATGGCCGAACTGTACCTCGGGCGGTTCTCCGATCACCTGGCGCGAGAGCGGCCGTCCGTATTGGCGCTGAACGATAACGACATTCCGTGGTTGATCACCTGTGACCGCGGTCTGGTCGAACTTGGCGCTGCGACGGAGTCCGGCCGAGCACCGTTCAAGATGGAGATGGCGGGCGTCGATCGTCGTTACACGACCCATCCAGCGCAACTCGGGCTGGTTGTCCTGACCGGCGGGATGGTGGACGAGGACGATTGGGGCCGAATCTACCTCATCCGGCTTCGCCGACCGTTGGAACTGCCCCCCAAGCTTCCCGAGAACTGAGGGGCCGGCCCCGCGCTGTCCGTTGAACCCAAACGTTCCCCCAGGTAATCTGCCTGTATGCCCCATCAGCCGAAGACCAAACGTGCGATCATTAACGCGGATGACTTTGGGTTTTCATCGGCCGTCACGGAGGGCATTCTGCGCGCTCACCGGGAGGGAATCGTTACGTCGACCACCATCGCGGCCAACATGCCCGCCGCAGCCGAAGCGGTTGGCCGACTCGCTGAAGCGCCCGATCTTGGCGTGGGGGTGCATCTAAACGTATCGCAGGGCCCGCCGCTTAGTGAGGCCGGCCGAGTTCTGGCTGGACAGGACGGTGTGATGGGCACCTCGGCCATGGGTGTCATTCGGATGTGCACGCTCAAGCCTTGGCGACTCGGCGCGATCGAAGCTGAATTCGACGCGCAGATACGCTGGGTGCTGGACCACGGGATTCGCCCGACCCATATCGACAGCCACCGGCACGCCCACGGGCACCCGCCCATATTCAGGCGTGTGATTCGTCTGGCCCGGCGGTATGATATCCCATTCGTCCGACGGCACCGGGAGGTGCTGGCAGGGCAGAACTGGCCTGTGGGCCCGACCAAGCAACGGCGGACGCGGCGGATCCTGAACATGCTGGGTCGGCTGCAGCCGTTGATGGCCCGAAAACAGTTGGTCGCTCGCGGCACGTGGGGCGTAGAACACACGGGCCTGATCGACGTGGCGTGGCTGATTCAGGCCGCCCGCTGCCTGCCGACGGGTGTGACGGAGATTATGACGCACCCCGGCTGCCCGGACGATCTGCCGGACGGTGCCAGCCGACTGGGACAGAGCCGCCCCAAGGAGTTGGCCGCACTGTGCGATCCGGCCGCGCGGCAAGCGTTCGACGCCAACGACATCGAGTTGATTCACTATGGACATCTACAGCGTACCCAACGCCTATAGCGTTTCTGGTCCGGCCGAGCCGGGCAAGCTCGACTACAGCGTGGTCGTGCCGTTCTACAACGAGGCCGACATCCTCGAGAAGCTCCACCGACGAATCGTCCGCGTGATGCGCCACGTGAACCGTCCGTATGAGATGATCTACATCGATGACGGCAGCCAGGATGGCACGGCCGAGATCCTCGAGCAACTCGCGGGCGAGGACGATCGGATTACGGTCCTGCTGCTGCGGCGCAATTTCGGGCAGACCACCGCCCTGCAGGCGGGGTTCGATCAGGCGGCCGGGAATGTCATCATCGCGATGGACGGCGACTTGCAGCACGATCCGTATGAGATTCCCCTGTTCATCAAGAAGATCGATGAAGGATTCGATATCGCCAGCGGGTGGCGGGTGCGGCGCGGGGACAACTTCCTGACGCGTCGGCTGCCGTCGCGGGTGGCCAACTGGTTGCTGGGTAAGGTCAGCGGCGTGGACCTGCACGATTTCGGGACGACCTACAAAGCCTATCGTCGTGAGGTCCTGGAGGGCGTTCGCCTCTATGGCGAGATGCATCGGTTCGTGCCGGCAGTGTGTGCTCGGCTGGGGGCGAAGATCTGCGAAGTGCCCATCAAGAACGTCCGTCGGCCTTCGGGCAGGAGCAACTACGGCCTGGGCCGAACGTTCCGGGTGGCGCTGGACTTGCTGACGCTTCGGTTCATTACGGGCTACCTCACGCGTCCCTTGCATTTCTTCGGGAAGTGGGGCGTGCTCAGCGGTGTGGTGGGCTTCGGCATCCTGCTGTTCGGGCTGATCCGAAAGATGTTCTGGGATATCTCGCTCTTCGAGGTCCACGGCCCGTTGATGGCATTGGGGTTCATGTTCGTCATGACCGGCTTGCTGTTCCTGGCGACCGGTCTGATTGGCGAGTTCCTGATGCGGATCTATTTCGAGTCGACCGGGGCACGGACCTATGCCGTGGGCCGGCTGATCCGACGAGGCCGGAAGAACCGAGACGAGGATGCGCCTCGCCCGCCGCTGGTCCGCACGTGAGGCCTGTACTTGGCGGATGCCGCATGCGATAATCACCCACAGACCTGAGGCTTTGCCGATGGTGGGGCCAAGGCAGGCCCCGGCGCCCAGGTCGCCTTGCTGAACTGATGACGGAGATTGGTTTTGGCAGACAATGACCTCCCCAACGCCTCGCCTGAGGCTGATGACCGGCAGGACACCCAACCCACCCGCGCCAAAGCGCCCGCGGCGGAACTGCTTCCGGATGAACGCATCGAAAACCTCGCGATCGACGAGGAGATGCGCGAGAGCTACCTGACCTACGCGATGAGCACGATCATGGATCGTGCACTCCCGGACGTTCGCGATGGGCTCAAGCCCTCCCAACGGCGCGTGATGGTGGCGATGAACGATCTGCATCTGGGGCCTCGCAGCAAGCATCGAAAATGCGCCAAGATCGCCGGTGACACCTCCGGCAACTACCACCCGCATGGCGAGGGTGTGGTCTATCCGACCCTGGTCCGCCTGGGGCAGGAATGGAACATGCGGTACCGGTTGGTCGATCCGCAGGGCAACTTCGGTTCGATCGACGGCGACCCTTTCGCCGCCATGCGATACACCGAAGCCCGGATGACGGCCCCGTCGATGGAGATGATGGAGGACCTCCAGCTTGACACCGTCGACACGCAAGCCAACTACGACGGCCAACTCCAAGAACCCACCGTTCTGCCGGCCAAGTTCCCCAACCTCCTGGTCAACGGGTCGCAGGGCATTGCGGTAGGTATGGCCACCAGTATTCCGCCTCATAACCTCGGCGAGATATGTGATGCGTTGCTGCATCTGATCGACAACCCCGACGCGACGGTGAATGATCTGCTGAAGTTCGTCAAGGGGCCCGATTTTCCGACCGGCGGGCTGATCTGCGGGCGGGAGGGCATCGTCAAGGGCTATCAAACCGGTCGAAGTCGCCTGACGGTTCGCGGCCGCCTGCACAGCGAACAGACCCGGGGCGGCAAGACGCAGATCGTCATCACTGAGATTCCCTATCAGGTGCTCAAAACTACGATCATCGAGCGGATTGCCGACGCGGTCCGAGCCGATCGCATCCCCAACATCCAGACCGTGGAGGACCATTCGGACCGCACGGGCATGCGGATTGTGGTCGAACTGCGGCGAGGAGCCGAGACCGACGTGGTGGTCAATCAGCTCTATCAGTACACGCCGTTGCAGTCGACGTTCAGCATGATCAACATCGCGCTGGTCAACCGGAGCCCTCAGACGCTGACGCTTCGCGGGCTACTAACGGGATACCTGGACCATCGCAAGGAAGTGATTCGTCGGCGGACGGCCTTCCTGCTGAGGCGGGCTCGCCAGCGGGCCCACGTCCTGGAAGGGCTGATCCTGGCCCTGGCGGACATCGACCGCATCATCGAGTTGATCAAGGGCTCGCCCGATGTTCCCACCGCTCGACAGCGGCTGATGGACCTGCCGCTCCGATTGACCGAAGCGGCCACGGTGCGACAGTTGCTGCCCGACGCCTTCGTGACGCGGACGTCGTCGGAAGATCAACGCCTGACCGGCGTGCAGGCCGACGCGATCCTGAACATGCAGTTGCATCGCCTGACCGGGCTGGAGATCGAGAAAGTCGCCAACGATTACGCCAAGCTCGCCGAGGAGATCGACGGCCACGAGGCCATTCTGGCCGACGAAGCGCTGCTAATGGACATCGTTCGTGAGGATGTTCACGAAATGCGCGACAAATACGGCGATGAGCGGCGCACGGAAATCGTGGCCGCCGCCGATGAGATCGACATCGAGGACCTGATTGCCGAGGAAGATGTCGTCGTGACGCTTAGCCACCAAGGCTACATCAAACGGACGCCACTAACGACGTATCGTCGGCAGGGCCGGGGTGGGCAGGGCATCATCGGCTCGGAATCCAGGGAAGGCGACTTCGTCGAACGACTGTTCGTGGCGAGTACCCACGATTACATGCTGGTGTTCCTCAGCAGCGGACGGATGCATTGGCTGAAGGTATATGACATCCCATCCATGGCCCGGACGTCTCGTGGCCGTGCGATTGTGAACATGCTGGACGTCAAGGGCGACGAGAACATCTGCGCGGTGGTCGCGGTTCGCGACTTCGACGATCGTTTCCTGATCTCCGCGACGCGCAACGGGCAGATCAAGAAGACCGAGCTGAAGGCCTACGGGAACCCGCGCCGGGGTGGCATCCAGGCGACGGGCCTGGCTGAAGACGACACGGTGATCGGCGTGGCGATTACGTCCGGCAAAGACCAGATCGTCCTCGGTACGGCCAACGGACAAGCGATTCGATTTGACGAATCGGAAGCCCGACCGATGGGCCGGACGGCCGCGGGGGTTCGCGGCATCCATTTGCGGGATGACGATCACGTGGTGGGTATGGCCATTGTGGACCCGACCGCGTCACTGCTGACCCTCTGTCAGCACGGCCATGGGAAGCGGACCAGCTTTGACGAATACCGCCTGCAGTCGCGCGGCGGGTACGGGATCATCAACATCAAGACCACCGAGCGGAACGGCAAGGTGGTGGGCGTCAAGAGCGTTCGCGACGCCGACGAACTGATGCTGATCACGTCCGGTGGCATGATTGTTCGGACCGGCGTGGAAGGTGTCCGTGTGATCGGCCGGGCCACCCAGGGCGTGAAGATCATCTCTTTGAAGAAGGGGGATGAACTGGTCGCCATTGCTCGGGTGGTGGCGGACGACCAAGCGGAACGTCCCGATGAAGTTACGCTGACGGACACACCGCCCAGTGACGGCTCGGCCGATACGGCCGGGGCCCCGGATGAGACTCCGGCGGACGAGGCGCCGGCCGTTGAGGATGTAGCGCCTGAGGCGCCGCCGGCGGAAGAGGCCACGCCAGCCGGACCCGAAGCAGCGCCTGCCGAGGAAGCTCCGGCTGAGGACGCAACGCCCGCGCCCAAACGCGCCAAGAAAGCCAAGAAAACCAAGAAGCGCAAGGCGGCTCCCAAGGCACAAGCCGATGAGGAAGACGAATCGGACGATGAGGACGTGTCGCTGCTGTAGCGCGACGGGGGGACAGGGCCGCTACGAGGAAGGAACCATGGTGTCGGTGGCGTCGCCGCTGGCCATGATGGGTAGGGTGATGGTGAAGTTGGTCCCCTCACCAAGGGTGGTCTCCACGCTGATATCCCCGCCGTGTTCCTCGACGATCTTCTTGGCGACGGCTAGGCCCAGGCCGGTTCCCTGCTGACCCTTGGCGGAGAAGAAGGGCTTGAAGATGCTCTCTATCTGCTCGTCAGGGATGCCGCTGCCGTTGTCAATGGCCTCAACGATGATGTTGCGATTCATGGAATCGTAGCGGCTGCGGACGGTGATGATGCCGACCTGCTCTTCGACGGCGTCGAGGGCGTTGGTTAGCAGATTGAGCACCGCGTGCTGCAGGCCGGCGGAATCCGCGGCGATGGGCGGCAGGTCGTCCAAGTCGTTGACGACCGCCACGCCGACCTCATCGGCCTGGGAGGCGATCATCGCGAGGCACTCCTCGATAACGGTGTTGACATTGATCTCCTCGCGCTGCGGCTTTCGCTCCTTGGAGAACGCGAGCATGTTGAAGATCAAGTCGTTGGTTCGCTTCAGCCCGCGCTGAACGATGGGCCAGGCCTGGTTGGCCTTGGCGAGGTCGTCGGTCTGCAGGCCGGACTCCACCACGTCGATACCGGCCTGGAGGGCCTGCAGGATATTCTTGGTGTGGTGGCTCAGCACCGCGACGGTCTCGCCGACGGCGGCGAGGCGTTCGGATTGAACCGTTGCCTCGTGCAGGCGAACGTTTTCGATAGCCAGGCCGGTCTGGTACCCGATGGCCGTCAGCAATCGAAGCTGCTCGGTGGAGTAGGTGTGGTCGGAGACGCTGCAATCGACGTGGATCACGCCCAGGATGCCCTCGCGTCCTTTGATGGGCACGCAGATGGCCGAGCGAATCGAGAAGTCGTGCACGCTCTTGCCGGCCGTGAATCGCTTGTCGCCCATGGCGTTGGAGCTGAGCACGCCAACCTGATTGCGGATAACCTCGTTGATGATGGTTCGGGAGACCGGCGTTTCGGTGGGTTGATCATTGCCGGTGACCTTGGAGGCCTTCAGCAGGAGGCGTTGCGGCTGGTCCTCGGGCTCTTCGGTTTCGTCCACGAGCATGATGAAGCCGCGGTCCGCCTTGAGAATCTCAAAGACCTTCTCCAGCGTTCGCTTGAGCAGAACGTCTACGTCGAAGATGGAACTGGTCTCGGCGATGAACTGGTACAGGATACGCAGGTTGCCGATGGCTTCGGCGCCGGCTTCGGGGGTGGGGATGATGACCGAGTCTTCACTACTGGGGACGGTCGCCACGATGGCCGCGTCGACCAGTCGGCCCTCGTCGTCGAGATCGACACCGCCCATGCCCGGGGCGGCTTCATCGCCTTTGGCGAAGACCAGCAACGATCGGCCGCAGCGGATCTGGTCGCCCGGCTGAACGGGCATGGACTTGCCCACCCGCACGCCGTTGAGGAACGTGCCGTTCGCCGAGCCCAGATCGTCCAGCCGCCAGTTGCCACCGTCACGCGTCAGGCGAAAATGCTGCCGCGAGACGGTGTTGTCGGTCAGTTCGACGCTGGAGTCCCGGCGCCCGACGACGTTCTCGCCCTGGTTAGCCAGTTCGAAACGGCGTCCCTTGTCCGGTCCTTGAATGACGTGAATGGTTGCCACGAAAAACGACCTATGGATGACCCGCTTGGCGTCTTCTGGCAGGGCACAAACACCTGCCATAGCTGGAAGATTCCTCGAAAATGCCAGCCCCGGATAACCGCATCCAGCGACAGCACCTAGGGGTATTCGGCTATGGTAGCGGCATTCCTTGAACGGTCAAGTCAATTCCCCCCGCCAAGGCGGCGCGGCCGTGTGGCGATCGCTACAGAAATGGGTTGCCCTGTCGTTCGCGGCCGATCGTCGAGCCCGGTCCGTGACCGGGCAAGACGTTGGTCTCATCCGGCAAGGGCAGGAGGGCGTCGCGGATGGTTTGTAGCAGCTTCCGCCCGTCGGCGCCGGGGACGTCGGTCCGGCCGATGCTACCGGCAAAGAGGGCGTCACCGGTCAGGACGGCCGATTCGGCCGAGCAGTAGTGGCTGACGCCGCCGGGAGTGTGGCCGGACGTATCCAGCACCTGCCATCGGGCCGTTCCGACGGTCAGTGAATCGCCGGGGCGGATCAATCGATCCGGTTGGGGCGCTACGACCGACAGGCCGAACGACGCCGATAGGTTCCACTGGGGCTCGTTCAGCATGGGCGCGTCCGCTTCGGGGCAGATCAATTGGACGGTGGGGAAGGCGTCCTTGAGCGCGGCCACACCCGCAATGTGGTCGCCGTGGCCGTGCGTCAGCCAGATGGCTTGAGGGGTGATCTGGTTGCGCTGCAAGAAGGCGAGCAAGGGGTCGTTGACCATGCCGCCGGGGTCGACCACCACGCAGACGTCATCACACCGCAGTAGGTAGGTGTTGACCGCCATCGGGCCGGTCACGAGTGTGTCGATGGTCAGCGGCATGGGGCTGGGGGTCGGTCAGGAGGCGAGGTAGTCGTCGATGATCTGCTTGATGTCGCAGGTGCCCTGTTCGGGCTCGGCCAGGCCGACGATCTGACGTTCGCGCAAGGCGTTCTCCTCGGAGTCCGATGCGTGGGCGCCGTTTCGCATGAGGTCCAGGCCGAAGTCGCTTCGGACCGTACCGGGCTCGGCCTTGGAAGGGTCGGTCGAGCCGAGGACCGTGCGGATCTTGTCGATGGCATCGACGCCTTCATAGAGCATGGCCAAGCAGCGGGCCTCGCCGGCCGTGGCCTTCTGGTCCGCCGGAACCGTGTCGGGATGAACGCCGGTCATGTATTCCACAATCTTGTTGAATTCGGTGGTGGCGTTTCGCTCGGCCAACATTTCGCCAATCTTCTCGCCATCGGCCGAGGTGAACTCGAAGTCGAACGCGCCCTGGAGACGTTCTTGCGCCACCTTGCTGACCAGGAACTGCAGCTTGTTGACGAAGATGTCCTTCAAGGGGCCGTAGAACTGCTCGCCCTGGGCGACCGTCATGCCGAACAACTTGGCGGCGACGATTCGCAATCCCGTCAGCGAGAAGGTGTCGACGATGTTCCCCGGCCGGCGGCTGGGGCGGTAGAAGTTGTCGGGCTTGAGGATGACCAGAGAGACTTGGGGCTTCTGGCCGTAGTCGATTCGCCCGTTCAGCAGGCCGCCGTCGGTCAGGGCATAGTCGGCAAACAGCTTGAGGTGGGCGTTGTTGAGGGCGGCATCGGGGCAGGTGATGACGGCCGGCTCGAAGTAGTGGATGTGCCCTTGCTCGTCGCGGATGAAGTCGCCAAAGGTGCCGCGGACCGTATCGCCGACGGGTTCTTCGGTGAACCGCCCGATGATGTCTTCCTTGAGATGGCGGACGGCGTTGTCGCCGCGGAATAGCATGAACATGCACCGGGGCAGGGAGCCCCAGGCATTCTGCTGGCGAAGCGATTGGTCGATGTAGGTGTGCCAGGCTTGGCGGATGGCGGGCTCGGTGTCGGGCGGGCAGAGGATGTCCTTGTACTGGCCGAGGAACTCGTCGGACAGCACGTACATGCGCGTGCCGATCAGCTCCAGTTCCTTCGACGCCAGCAGTCGTCCGATGATGCCGCCGGTCCGGCTCTTGAACAGGCTATAGGGTGTGATCAGTGCGTAGGCCAGTTGCTCCGTCACGACGATTCTCCGTTTGTGAAGTTCGGCTCGTGGTCCGATGCCGCAGGATAGTGCCATCCGGCCTGGTGGGCAAGACGCAACGCGGTCAGGACGAGTCGTCATCTTTCTTAAGGGCCTTCTCGATCGTCCGGAATCGTTTGGCCATTTCGTTCAGGCGGAACTCAATGGAGTTGAGGATCCAGAACTGGAAGTGCTCGACCCGGGCCTGCTGGTGCATCATCCAGATGATCTTGACTGAGACCAACAGAATGGCTGTCTCCAGAGAGATCAGTGGCGGCAGGGCCTGGCGGAACGATTCCGGCAAGGCGCCGAAGTGGAGGCAGAGGTCCCAACTGAACAGGATGGCGACCAACCCGATGAAGACCAGGTTGATAATGCGGTCTCTTTTGGAGAAGCCCGCGCCGCCGATTTGGCCGATGAGGGCCCGGATCTTCTCGCGCTCGGCGTGATAGTGGTCCAGTTCCTCCTGCAATGCCTTGGGGTCCAAATCGGTCATGGCAGGTCCTTTCAACTGGGGCCGGCGGGCCCGCGTGCTCGTAAGTCCAAGAAACAGATTATCGAATTATGGCCGATCTGTGGGCGTCGAGCAACCCCGCGCCCCCCCGAGCGGCAATCTAGGAAAAATAACACACCTGGCGATTGACTTGCCCGGCCCCGAACGTAAAATATGCTAATTCAATCGGCCCGCCGATCCCCCCAAAATCCTCTGTATGGTTTTGGATCGCGCCGGCAGGGCCCGTTGGACGGCGGCTCGCCAGCCGCCACAAGAGGTTGCATGAACAGAGATGGCGTCATAAGTGCAGTGATGCTGCACGCATGTGTATTTGTAGCCACCCTGGCGTGGACCGGCTGGTCGGTCGCGGACCAGGAGGACTACGTCCAGACGGACGTCGTGATCTCCGGCCGCCAAATCAACGCCTTCGAAGACCAGGGGGAGCAGGTCACGGTTGTCCTGGGTGACTTCAAGATCACGGTCGGTCAACGGGTGGTGACCGGTCGGGATGGCGTGATTTGGATCCTCTCCCGCAAGGCTGCCGACGGCCCTCGCCATGAGATTCGCGTTTATGGTGAAGGCAACGCCAAACTCACCGAGCCTGGGGTCGGGGAAATCGGCGGGAAGACCGTTTATCAGGTTTTCTTCGTTCAGGGCGGCGTGGAAGTCGTCGGGCCGTCTTCGACCGAGCCGCTACGCGACTTCCCGCTCTATGTCCGCGCGACCAAAGTGCGAAAGGGCGACGGTGTCGACGCCGACGACCAAACGGACGATGGCGCCTTGGACCTCCCCGGTGATGACGACACCGACAGCAAGCTCGTGCCGACCCTTCTACGGACCGATGTCAAGCCCACGGACCGAACGGATGTCGACAAGGCCGAGCCCGATACGGGTACCGACGCCGACGACGATAAAGACGGTTCGGACTCCGCCACCGGCGATGGCGCCATGCCGTTCCGCGTGGTTGACGAGAACAGCGGCGCCGATGTCGCTCCCGACTCGACCACCGTTACGACGACCAAACCGAAAAACACGCTGCCGCTGCCGGGGGCCAAAGCCAACATGCAGAAACGCCCGGGCCCGGTGAGTTTCTGGGCCGGCAAGATGCTCTCCGAAGAAGTTGGCGAGGGCGGGCGTCGCGTGACGGTCTTCACCGCGGGGATCTATCTGTCCCAGAGCGTCCACGAGGGTGAGAAATACCTGGAACTGGTCGCCGAGGAAGCGGTGGTATTCAGCCAGGTCTTTGGTGAAGACGGCGAGCCCGTTCCCGCCAAGGACAGCCACCATCCGCAGAGCACCGAGCGGCCCAAGCCCGGCCGAGAGACGATCGTTGGCGTTTACTTGTACGGCGATGTCCGCGTGATCCGGGGCGAAGGGTTCATGCGGGCCGAGGAAGTCTACTACGACTTCACCACCGACCGCGCGGTGATGATCAATCCGGTCTACCGAACCGTCCAGGAACAGCGAGACATCCCGATCTACGTTCGCGCCAAGGAAGGCCGGATTCTTTCGGCCCGGGAGACGTGGTTCAGGGACGCGAAGGTCTCGACCAGCGAGTTCAAGAGCCCGACCTATCATTTCGGCGCCCAGACCATCTACATGATGGATAAGACCGCCTACGATGCGACCGGGGCGCGAATCAGCCAACGGCGAATGCACGCCAAGATGAAACACGCCGTGTTTCACGTGCGGCAGGTGCCGTTGTTCTACACACCCTACCACCAGGGGGATTTCGAGCAGGGGCACACCGCGCTGCGACGGATCAGTGTCGGTCTGGACGCTCAGACCGGATTTAACGTTCGGACGCGGTGGAACCTGTTCCGCTTCTTCGGGTTGGCCGAGCCGGAAGGCTTTGACGGCCGACTGCACCTGAACTACCGTGACGGCGCCGAGGTGGGCTCGGAGATCAAGTACGAGCGAGAGAACTACACCGGCTACGCTCGGGCCTGGGGCATCATGAACCAGGAGAGCGAAGACGAGTTCGGCCAGAAGAACAAGAAGCAAGATGCGCCCACGGAACGAGGATGGGTTCAGTGGCGGCACAAGCAGTTCCTGCCCAGAGACTGGCAGATGCAGTTTGAGTTCAGTGTCTACTCCGACCGGGACTATCTGCAGAAGTACTTCCGAGATGAGTTTTGGTCGGGCAAGGAACAAGAGACGCTGCTATACGCCAAGAAACAGCGAGACAACTGGGCGGTGGATGTGTTGATGCAGGCTCGGCTGATTCGCTGGGTGACGCAGACGGAATCCCTGCCGGAAGTGGCCGGGCGCATCGTGGGTGAATCGTTGATGGGGGATCAACTGACCGGTTTCGGTGAGGCCCGGGCGGGCCTGAAACGCTGGCGGCCGGCGCATCTGGAGCAGGCGGACCGGCGACGCATGCAACGCATGGGCACGTCGATTCCCGAGGACAGCAACTGGATGGGCCGGCTCGATGCACGGGGCGAGATCGACTACCCCCTCCATCCGGGGCCGTTCAATGTCGTTCCCTACGTGGCGGGCCGCGGCGACGTGTGGTCAGCCAAGCCGGCTGGCGGCAAGAACAACCGCGTCTACGGCGAAGTCGGCGTCCGGGCCAACACGCACCTGTGGCGAATCTACAACAACGCCCACAGTCGCTTCTGGGACGTCAACAAGCTCAAGCACATTATCACCCCGGAAGTGGTTGCCTGGTTGGCCGGCTCGACGGCGGATCCCAACGATCTGTACCCGCTGACGGAAGGTATCGAGACCGACATGGAGTCCGTCAGCGGCATTTCCATCGGCGCTCACCAACGCCTGCAGACCAAACGCGGTCGGCCGGGCAAGATGCGAACCGTCGACTGGATGCGCCTAGGCGTGTTCCTGCAGCTATTCTCGGCGAACGATCAGTTCCAGCCGTCCGCCGACGGGCGGATGTTCACGTCGCGGCCCGAATACAGCCTGGCCCGGAACGCTGTCAACATCGACTACACGTGGCACATCTCCGACGCGACGACCTTCCTGGCGATGTTGAACTGGGATATCGACGAAGGGGACCTTGGCCGAAGCGGCTTTGGCTTCGCCGTCAAACGGGACCCGCGTCTGGAGTACTACGTCGGCGTTCGGACGATCCGTGATCTGGAGTCGGCGATTCTGACCCTGGCGGCCAAGTACCAGATCAACCGGAAGTACTCGATCCGGGCGCTTCAGCAGTACGATTTCGATTACGACGGCGGGACGAATCTGGCGACCAAATTCACGATCATCCGGAAGTTCCCGCGGTGGTACGTGGGCATGACGGTCGCCTACGACGCTCGGTGGGACGACCTGACGGTGATGCTGCAGATTTGGCCGGAAGGCATTCCGGAAGTCGCTATCGACACCGGGCCTATGGCCCTGTCGGAACGTAGCGACAAGAACTAGCCCGGGCGAGGGGGTTCTCCGCGGCGGCCAAAGGTCTCCGCCACCTGACCTCTACCGAACGACTAAGACCGTTGACCAGTGTTCGTAGAGCGTGGCGTAGACGAACTCGATGTCATCGTCACCCAGCCGGATGCACCCCAGCGATTCAGCACGGCCGATACTGGACGGGTCGTTGGTGCTATGGATGCCGTAATCGGTCAGGCCTTCGGTGTTTTCGTCGAGCCCTTCCAGCGGAATCCAGATGCCTTTGGCGCCGAAGGCGTAGTCCGGCTCGCCCCGGTTGATTCGGCCCTTCAGTCCGCTGGACGGCGGCGGATACCAGGCGACCTGTCGGCCCTTCTCTCCGCGTTTGATGCGCCATAGGCCGGCCGGCGTACCGTCATCCTTGCCGAGCCCGACCGGTAGTCGGCGAACGAACACCGGGTCCAGCCCGTCGCGGTGGAGGAATACGTCCATGGTCATCGTGCTCTTGGACACGATGGCGTGGAACGGGCCGTTGACCATCTTGAGCGTTTGACCGGCCTGGATCTTTCGGGCGTCGCTGATGCGGTTGACCTTCAGAATCAGTTCCACCGGAATGTGCAACTTCAGGCTGCGTTCGACTTTGGATAGGACGTCGCCCGGTTGCATCTTGTATCGCTGGACATAGGGGTCGTTGTCGAAGATGCGACGGGAGAAGATCGTCTCATTGGCCAGTTCCGCCAGGACCCCGCGGGCGTATTCGGCCTGGTCGGGCGGCAAGTGGCCGCTCAGGACGGCTGCGGATACGTCGCGGCGAGCGGCGATCTTGTCCGATTCCAACACCGCCATGCCCTTTTCGAAAGCGGCGATGGCTTCGGCCTCGTTGGCGGGCAGGCCGTTGTGGTGAACGACCTTGTCCGTTGCCTGGGCGCCCAAGGTGGCCGCGTCCGTGTCGGCCGGCTGGTCGCCGGGCGGGGGAGGATTGTCGTTCGTGGCGTGGCCCGCCGGCGAGGTTGAGGGCTGCTGGCCGTTGCTGGCCGGTTCGATGGGTTCGGGCTGATCGGACGATGTCGACAGCGCCCAGATCAGTAGTACGACGGCGGCAAGGACCGCCACCGCGATCACGACTCGTTTGGCATCCCAATTCATGGGCGAAACTCCTATGAGGTTGGACGTCCGAGACCGCCCCCGGGTTCCGGCCGAATGACTTCGTGGTCGGTCACTACGATATCCATCGGCCAATCGGTTTCGCTGGCTGGAACATCGTCGATCAACTGTTCGCCGAAGGCAAGGGCGCATGTCGCCGCTCGCATGCCGTCGGTGGCCAGGAAGCGGTCGTAGAACCCCGCGCCTTGACCGAGGCGATGGCCTCGCCGATCGAAGGCCAGGCCTGGCACGACCACAAAATCGATGCTTTCGACCGGCCAGGGCTCACCATCGACGGGCTCGAGAATGCCGTAGCTGCCCGGCATGAGGCCCGCGTGCAGGGAGCGACATTCCAGGGCGATCATGTGACGGTCGGCGATGCTGACGCGCGGGACGAGCACGGTCTTCTCGGCCGACCAGGCCGCCAGGGCGATCGCCACGGTGTCGACCTCGGTTTCGATGTTCAGGTAGATCATCACCACGTGAGCGTCGTGGAACTCGGGCAGCTTGATGACCTTCTCGGCGGCCAGGCAGCCCTTGGTGCTCCGCAGGCCGGGGTCCATGCGGGCGAGCAACTGTCGCATCTCAGTTCGGATTCGCTGTTTGGCGGGATTCACGCTAGTAGTGTCCTGGGCAACCGGGTGACGAATCAACGGCCTTCTTGAGTTTGGTTCTGCATCTGCTTGACCCACTCCAAGTATTTGGCCATGTGCTTTTCGTATCCCCGTTCGGTGGGCGTGTAGTAGGTGGCGTCGACGCCGAGGTAGTCCTGGTCCGGGCTGACGCCGCCTTCGTAGTTGTGGCTGTACTGGTAGCCTTTCGAGTAGCCGTACTGCTCGGCCATGCCGGGGTGGGGAGCGTTGCGGAGGTGCTTGGGCACGGGCACGGTGCGTTGGTTCTTGACGTCGTCGGTGGCTTGGCTGATCGCCATGGTGGCTGAGTTGCTCTTGGGGGCGCAGGCCATGTAGATGACGGCCTGGGCGAGCGTGAGCTGACACTCCGGCATGCCGATTCGTTCGGTGATCTGGAAGGCGGCATTGGCGACGGAGATCGCCCGCGGGTCGGCGTTGCCGACATCCTCGCTGGCCAGGATGGCGATTCGCCGGGCGATGAATCGCGGGTCCTCACCGGCGACCAGCATCCGGGCGAGCCAATAGACGGCCGCGTCCGGGTCGGATCCTCGCATCGACTTGATCAGGGCGCTGGCGGCGTCGTAGTGCTGGTCGCCGTGGGTGTCGTAGTGGACGGCCTTGGTTTGGATCGACTCCTGCGCGACGGCCAGGTCGAAGGCAATCTGGCCTTGGGTCAGCTCCTGACTGAGCACGCCCACTTCCAGCGCCGTCAGGGCCCGGCGGGCGTCGCCGTCGCTGATGGTCGCCAGGTGTTCCAGGGCTTCGTCGGTGGCATTGACGTTGAATCGGCCCAGGCCGCGTTCGGTGTCGGCCAGCGTTCGCCGAAGCAGTGTAATGATATCGCCCTCACTGAGCGGCTCGAACCGGAAGATGGTCGAGCGACTCAGCAGGGGCGTATTGATGGTGAAGAACGGATTCTCGGTCGTGGCGCCTATGAGAATGATGGCGCCGTTCTCCACGTCGTTGAGCAGCACGTCCTGTTGGGCGCGGTTGAAGCGGTGGAGTTCATCGATGAAGAGCACCGTTCGTTTGCCGGCCGAGGCCAGGGCCGGTCGGGCCCGTTCGATGATCTCCCGTACGTCCTTGACCGAGGCCGACGCGCCGTTGAGGGTGTAGAAGTCGGCCGAACAGTGGTTGGCGATCACTTCAGCCAGCGTGGTCTTGCCCGACCCTGGCGGCCCGTGGAAGACCAGGCTGGTTAGCCGGTCCGCCTGCAGCATTCGGCGCAGCATCTTGCCTTCACCCAGGAAAGCATCCTGGCCGACGATCTGGTCGATCTCCGTCGGGCGCATGCGAACCGCCAGCGGAGCGTTGGCCGCAATCGCCGCATCTTCAGCATTTCGAAGCAAGTCCACGCCGCGTATTATACTCCCACGTCGCCGACATGTCGGCGGCGGACACATTTCAATCGCGACGGTTGGTGAAAGGACGGAACGTGATCACAGAGATCCCCCTCGATTGGTGGAAGACGTTTAGACGGCCCGCCACACTGCAGGAATGGAAGGACTACACCTATTGCTCCTTCCGCAAGGACCTCAAGAACATCCCCGTGTTTCCGGTGGCGGACGGCTACCGCATCCGCACCTATCAGAATCGCAAGGATCGCGAGAACTGGGCCACCATCTGGCAAGCAGCGGCCGTGAAGGGCTGGGACTGGGGCACGCCGGAAGGGTTCGACGCCGACTACGGCCGCGACCCCAAGGTGCTCCGCAAGCGCGTGCTGTTCGCCGAGACCGTCAAAGGCGAAGCGGTCGGTACGGTGGCGGCCTGGCAGTGTCGCAAGCGGGGCAAACGATACGGCATGATCCATTGGTACGCGGTCCTGCCCAAACACCAAGGCCGGGGGCTCGGTAAGGCGTTGCTGACCGTGTGCCTGCAGACCATGAAGGCCTTGGGCCACCGTCGGGCCTTCGTTGGCACGCAACTGATCCGCCTACCGGCGATCAAGACGTATCTCGACTTCGGCTTCGTCCCGGAAGACCCCGCTATCCGCAAGCTGCTACGGAAATACCTCGGCCGACACCCGGCCTTGCGCGTCTGAACCACCCGCTAGAACGGAGCGAACATGCAATTCGGCAACAATCGCGTCGCGCTCAAGATCGACAGCAAGACCGGCTTCTTTCAGGACATCATCTGTAAGGAAACGGGTTTGAGTCATAAGTCCGGGCCGGACGCGGGCATCTGGCCGTTCGGCATGCGCCTGGGCGATGCGTTCTCGCCGGACATTCTCCGCGTGGAAGTGAACGCGTCCGAGAAGTGTCATCCCCAGCCGCTCTCGAGCCATCGCATCATGAAGCGGAAGGGCTCTAAGACGCTCCGCCTGCGCTACAAGAACATGTTCGCCACCGGCGGGACGCCGTCGGGCGTCAATCTGACGGTGGACGTCACATTAAAGGATGGGTGCGACCACTTCCTGATCACGGCCGACGTCGAAAACGGCAGTCAATACACGATCACCAATCTCTATTCCGGTTGGGGCGGTCTCGTGGCCGACGCCGACCCCAAGAAAGAGCATCTGGCCATTCCCGACTGGTCGCTAGGGACGATTTGGGACAACCCCCGCAAATTCTTCAAGGATCGCGAGACGTTCGGCTATCCGATCTTCGGTAGCCAGGGCTGCATGGTGTGCGGCTGGATCGATCTGTATGGTCCCGAGGGCGGGATCGGCATCGGCTATCTCAACAAGCAAGGGCTGACGATGTTCTTCAACCTTCAGTCCGAGCCGGCCATTCCCAACCGCCTGGCGCCGGACCCCACGAAAGGCATGGCCTTCAATTGGCAGCTGTTCAATCTCATCCACGGCAAGGCCAATGAGACTCTCGCCACCGTGGGCGGCATCTACGGCCTCGCCCCGGGGCAGCGGTTCAAGACGGACCCATGGATCCTCGCCCCGCATGCGGGCGACTGGCACCGCATGGCCGACATCTACCGCACCGAATACGAGCAGCACTTCAAGGGAGACTTCCTCGATTGGGAGGGTACCCACGAGGCCGCCAAGAAGGTCGATCTGACGGCCTACTACAGCATGACCATCGATAAGGACGGGACCAAGAAGTTCAAAGATATCCCGCCCGCGTTCGACGCCATCATCAAACGTTCGGGCGTTGATCCCGAGAGCTTCATGACGGGCATTCTGGCGTTGTGGCACAGCCCGTTGAATTGGCCCGACCATTTCCCCCGCGGCATGACCGGCCCCAAAGCCGAAAAGGCCATCGCCGCCTATGAGACCATGGCGGGCCAGCTCCAGGACATGGGCATCGGCTCGATGCTGCTGTTTACGCACTTGTTCTACAATCACTGCGACGCCAACGACTATGTCCCCGCGGCCGAGACCGGCCACGACCACGAGAATGTCATCTGGTACGGCATCGGCAACAACGCCTGCATGGACACCGACGCTTGGCAGAAGCTGTGGGCCGATCATTACATCCCCGGCTACGCGTCGGTCAATTGCGACGGTGTGATGCTCGACCAAGGCCCCACGCAGTACCTGGTCTGTACCCGGCCCGAGCATCGCCACGGCACAGATGGCCCGACCATGCTGGGCAGCCACACCGCCGCCACGCTCGAAATCCTCCACGCGTTCCGCAAGGGCTATCCGAAGGATCGGCCGGTGCTGCTGTGGACGGAGTGCGCCAGTGACCTGCCCACGCGCTGGTGCGATGTCTGGTCCGGTTGGGACGGCGAGCCCGAGACCGGCCGACGGGCCATGGAGATCGTCCGCTACACCTTTCCCTACCGCCCGATCGCCTACACCGCCTTCAAGGAGAAGTGGGTGGTCGACGATGTGCAGACCTGTCTGGTTAATTCCCTCCTGGTCGGTGGCTACTACGGTTTCGATGCGTCAACGCGGTGGCCCAAGGCGCTGGACGAGCCCATCCGCCAGTACACCCGCATCCGTCAGGAACTGCGTGCGAAAGAGGCGCCCGGCTTCCCGCAGGGCTTCAGGGACGATACGGGCCTGACCGTCAGCACCCCCAATCTGGTCGCCAAGGTCTACGCGGACGAGGCTGGCGCCACTATCATCTACTACGCCAAGCGGAACGTCCGCAACGCCAAGATCAAGCTGGACCTGGCCGCTTTAGACTTGGGCAAGAAGAAACGTACCTTCACTGTCTCCCTCAAGCAGAATGAAGGCGGATACAAGATCGTCAGATAGAAGATGTCGGCATGATCTACGTCTGGGCCATCCTGCTGGTGTGTGTTAACGCCGGGTTCCTGGTGATGACGCTGTTTCTATTGCCGGGGAACTGGTTGATGATTGCGGCGACGATTGGCGTGGCGATCTGGCAGTGGGATGCGGGGATGTTCTCGATCTACGTGCTGATTGCCATTTGCGTCCTGGCCCTGATCGGAGAGTTGGTGGAGTTCTTCACGTCGGCGGTGGCCGTTCGAAAATCGGGCGGTACTCGGAAGGGCAGTATCGGCGCCTTGCTGGGCGGCTTGCCGGGCGGGCTGGTGGGCACGGTGGTGATTCCGATTCCGGTGGTGGGCACCTTGGTCGGGGCCGCGGTGGGCGCTGCCGCTGGAGCGTTCCTGTTCGAACAGTGGTTCACGGATCGTCAGACCGAGGAATCCGCCCGAAGTGGGGCTGCGGCCGGGGCGGGTGTGCTGATCGGGACCGTGGTGAAATTCATCCTCGGTTGTGTTATCTGGCTGATTATTGCCGTTGCGGCGTTTTGGCCCTGACGGGCCGCTCTAAGGAAGGACAGGTCCATGACTCCAGAACTATCCGAAGGCGTTCAGATGCAGTTCCTGCGGCCGGGCCAACTGGAGGCGGCGGCCCGGGCGTTCCCCGTGGTCTACGTGCCGTTCGGGTTAATCGAATGGCATGGCCGACATTTGCCGCTCGGCAACGATGCGCTCAAGGCCCACGCGATATTGGTCAAGACGGCTGAGCAGTTTGGCGGCGTGGTCTACCCGCCGGTGTTCTTCCATGAGGGCTTCGATCAGGCGTTGCTGGTCCCCGTCGTGACGACGCTGTTCCAACGGCTCAAACGAACGGGCTTTCGCGTGATCATCGGCGTGTCCGGCCATAACGTGGTCGAGCAGATCGACATGATCAACGCCGCCCTGTCGCCGGTGACGGCGGACGGCACGGTAGCGGGGATGGGCATGTGGGAGGTCACGCTGAGTATGTGTGATGAATCCGCCACCGACCATGCCGCCAAGTGGGAGACATCGAACATGATGTACTTCTATCCGCATCTGGTGGACATGGCCGAACTCGGCGACGGGCCGCTGGCGGACGACATGAGCCCACCGCACGGCATTGGCGGCCTGGATCCGCGCGAGCATGCCTCCGCCGCGGTCGGCGAGCGGAACGTGGAACTGGCCTCGGCCGCCATTGGCGCCAAGGCCAAGCAAATGCTGGACTCTCTCCCGGAAGACCAGAGAGCATTCAATCTTCCGGCCATTACGCCGGAGCATTGGTGGTGCGTGTAGGACCGGGCGCGTCCTAGGGGTTCAACAGATCGAGCATCTCGTCTGAACCGGGATCTTTCGTCAGATCAATGACACGCGTGGCGGCGGCGCTTCGGCCGATCAGGGGGCGTAGGAGCAGGGGGCGCTGCTTGCCGGTGGCGCTCCCGGCGTCGTAGCAGCGGGGGATACCGCATTCGCCGTGGTGGGGCTTCCCCTGGTGACGATGGCCGAACAAGAGGACGTCGACCCGGTCGGTGACGATTCGCTGCAGCGCGGAGGAATCTCGGAGTTGATGGGTCGGCCTGTAGCCGAACGGGTGATGATGGAGATAGACGATCCGCTTGTCGCAGGCGGCGACCGCGTCGCTGTTGAGTAGAACTGCCAGACGTTCCAGTTGGGGCCGGCCCAGTTCTCCCTGGGCAAAGAGGCGGTCGTGCCAGTTCAGTTCGTCGGCCATGGAGTCCAGGCCGATAAAGGCCAGGCGGTCGATGACGTTCAGCTTGGGGTAGGTGGTGTGGGCGTCGTAGTTGTGGTGGCTGCTGTCGGCGATGAAGGTCTGACCGTCCGGGCCGAAGAAGTGCTCCTTGAAGGATTGGACAAGGCCTTTGTAGCCAACCTTGCCCGAGCCGTAATCGTGATTGCCCGGGGCGATGAGGATATTGGCGAATCCGGCGGCCTGCAGTCGCTCGAGTTGAGCGGCGGCGCGGTTGCGTTGGCGGGGGCAGTTATGAGCGTCGTCGACCAGATCGCCGGTGATGACGATGATGTGGTCGGCGGCTCGGCCGCCCAGTTTGGCGATCAGGGCGCCCGCGACGTCTTCGAAATCCTTCCGGACCTTGGGCACGTTAGCGCCGATGTGCAGGTCACTCATGTGGATGATTCGTTTCACGACGGTCCCTTTGACGATGCTGGGGAGTGCGGACTGTACCGTAGACGGCGCTGGGAGGAAATGGCCTAACGCGGGCAAAGGTCTTTTCGCCTGCCGTGGCGCGGAGTAGGATAGCGTCCCATGCCATACGGGAGTACTTCATGAGCCGAACGGACGGCGCGGCAGGTCCGGCCGACAGCGACCGATCAAGAGGCATCGGCATCTTGGGCGCCGCCGCGATCGGGGTCGGCGGCATGGTCGGTGGTGGCATCTTCGCCGTGCTCGGCACCGCGGTGATGCTGGCCGGGGGGGGCACGCCGGTGGCCTTCGCGATTGCGGGGGTGATCGCGCTGCTGACCAGTTACGCCTACGCGAAGCTGTCGGTCCGCTACCCCTGTGCGGGCGGAACGGTGGTCTTCCTCGATCGGGCGTTCGGGATCGATCTGGCGACGGGGTCGCTGAACCTGATGTTGTGGCTCAGTTACTTGGTGACGATCGCCCTCTATGCGTCGGCGTTCGGTTCGTATGCGGGGACATTCTTCTCCAACGTTCAACCTTGGCAGAAGCACGTTTTCATCAGCGCCGGCATCGTGATCCCGGCGATTATCAACATCCTGAACTCCCAGATTGTCAGCAGGTCCGAAACCATCGTCGTCATCGTGAAACTGGCGTTACTGAGCGTGGTCGTCGCTGCCGGCGCGCCGTACGTGGATACGGCCAAGATGGTCCCCAGCACCTGGGGGGACCCCCTGTCGCTCGTGGTCGGGGGTATGGTGATCTTCGTCGCCTACGAGGGGTTCGAACTGATCGCCAACGCCGGGGCCGACGTTCGCAACCCACGGCGTACGCTGCCGTGGGCGTTCTATAGCTGCGTGGGGTTCGTCATCCTTCTATATATCCTGGTCGCCGCCATCACGGTGGGGTCCGTGTCGGCCAGCGTGATCGCCGCCAGCAAAGACTACGCCCTGGCCGAGGCCGCCAAGCCTGCCTTGGGTCAGACCGGGTTCGTGGTGGTGTCGATCTCGGCGTTGATGGCGACGTTCTCGGCCATCAACGCGACGATCTATGGCAACGCTCGGTTGGGGTACAGCCTGGCCACTGACGGCGAACTGCCGGAGTTCTTGGATCGGCAGACATGGCATCGGCCGATCGTCGGCGTGGTGGCGACCACGGTGTTGTCGCTGCTGCTAGCGAACCTGGTGGACCTGCACTCTATCGCCATCATGGGCAGCGCCGGCTTCCTGGTTGTCTTTACCGCTGTCAACGCCGCCGCCTTCAAGTTGGGCCCGGCCGCCCGGGCCAACCGGGCAATCACGGGCATCGCTGCACTGGCGTGCATGACGGCGTTGGTGATGCTACTGATCAAGACGTATCAGGCCGATCCGCATGCGTTGTGGATTTTCTGCGCCATGGCCGGGGGGTCGGTGGCGTTTGAGTTGATCTACCCCCGCCTTACCGGCCGCAAGCTTCGGCTGAACAATCACGTGTCCCGTGCCGGGGCAGATGCCGCCACGCCGACCGGCAATTGACGGCGCCGTGTGGTAGGATGCCCACAGGGAGGTGACCGACATGTTAGAGAGCATCGATCTTTCGCGCAAAGTCGACAAGGCGGAATACAAGCGGGCCAAGGAACCGGCCGAGCTTCGCTTGGCGGCACTCCAACGCCGTGTGAAGGAACTGGGCATCCCGGTACTGATTGTGTTCGAGGGCTGGGACGCCGCGGGCAAGGGCACGCTGATCAACGAGCTGATCCTGCCGCTCGATCCGCGCGGGCATTTGGTTACGCATTTTCCGCCGCCCAACGAGGAAGAGGCATTGCGGCCTTTCCTGTGGCGGTATTGGGTGGCTACGCCGCCGGCGGGGCGGATTGCGATTGTCGACCGAAGCTGGTACCGCCACGTACTGGACGACCGCATGGCGGGCGACCGGAAGGGAGAGGACCTGGCGTTGGCGTTTTCGGACATTCGCGGGTTGGAGGAACAACTGGCCGATAGCGGCACGGTGCTGATTAAGTTCTTCCTCCATATCTCCAAGGGAACCCAAGCCAAGCGACTGAAGAAGCTGGCCAAGAACCCGGCCACCGCGTGGCGCGTGACCAAGGACGACCGCAAACGCCACAAGCAATACGACGACTACCTGGTCGCCGCCGACGAGATGCTGGCCCAGACTGAAGAAGACCACGCCCCGTGGACGGTGATCGAATCGACCGACCATCGCTTTGCGACGCTGAAGATATTCAACAGAGTGGCCACCGCCATTGAGCAGCGGATTGCGGCGGTCGAGAGCGGGCAGGGCCAAGCCGCGAGGCCACGGGCTGCGGCGCCGGCGGCCATTCCCGAAGACCTGCGGACGTCTCTGCTGCACCAGGCGGACCTGTCGCAATCGTTGGAGCGTGAGGAATACCGCGATCGTCTCGACGCGGGCCAGAAACGCCTGCGCGATCTGGAGCACGAGATTTACGTTCGGCGTATCCCGGTGGTGTTGGTCTATGAAGGCTGGGACGCCGCGGGCAAGGGGGGCAACATCCGTCGGTTGGTCCGTGAGTTGGACCCGCGCGGGTATGAGGTCGTGCCGGTGGCCGCCCCGAACGACATCGAGAAGGCCCATCATTATCTATGGCGGTTCTGGTCGCAGTTTCCCAAGGCCGGCCACATGACGATCTTCGACCGGTCGTGGTACGGACGTGTACTGGTTGAACGAGTGGAAGGCTTTTGCACGGCTCAGGAGTGGCGGCGGGCCTATCACGAGATCAACCAGATGGAACGTCACTGGACCAACTTCGGTGCGGTGGTGCAGAAGTTCTGGATTCACATCGACCCGGATGAGCAGTTGCGGCGATTCAACGCGCGGCAGGAGACCGAGTACAAGCGGTGGAAGATCACCGACGAGGACTGGCGCAACCGCGAGAAGTGGGACGAGTACCAAGCGGCCGTCGAGGAGATGCTCCTGCGGACCTCCACGCCGCACGCGCCGTGGACCGTGGCCGAATCCAACTGCAAGTGGTTCGCGCGAGTCAAGGTGCTGGAGACCGTCTGCGACGCCATCGAGAAGCGGCTGGGGTAGCGTGCGGCGCGGGCCCGTCGGGTCGGGTTCACATCACGAAAGGCGGTGGCCCATGAAAGCCCTGTGTCTGATTCTGGCGGTGGTGCTGTTGGCGGCCTCGTTGACCTGCATCACAGACGCTGTGATCTCGGTCATTCGCAAGTCCTACGACGTGTCGGCGCCGCGGTTCTGGCTGGCGGTGGGCTTCCACGCCGTCACGGCCTCCGTTGCGGCTGTTCTACTGACGGTAGCGCGGCGCAAGGATGCGGCCTGCGAGCAAGGGGAGGCGGCATCATGAACTGGCTATGGTGGATTGGCGCAATCGTGGTCTGGCTGGCCTCGGCCATCTGCATCATCGGCACGCTGTGCGGCCTGTTTGTGGGTAAGGAAAAGGCCACCAAGGGTGGCTTCTGGGGCGGTGTGGCCTTTCACGGCGTCACGGCCATTATCGCATTGTGGCTGTTGATGAAAGCGTTGGCGTAAGTCAGGCCTTCCAGGCTTTCAGCCCGGTGATCGCGGTTGGATCCCCTCCGCCGATCAGGCCGATTCGTCCGGTAGAGGCGGTCTTCAGGCTGAAGCACTCGATCAGGATCTCATCCAGGTAGAGCTCCAGCAGCGAATGCTGGAGCATCAGGCGGAATCGGGCCGGTGAGCTGAACGTCATCTGGCGATCTTCGGCGAAGGTCCTCTCGAACTGGCCATCGGGCGTCATCGTGCCGAGTTCGGCCGAGCCATCTGCGGCGAACAGCGCCGCAGCCCCGCTGCCGTCCTGACATTCGAAGAACAATCCCCGTGGGGGGCCGCCGTCGGAGGGTAGCTGAAGGTCGCCTTCCAACACGAAGCCGCGTTCGGCGTCGAAGACAGTCTCTAGCATGGCGATGTCTTCGCCCGGGTCGGCCGGGGCGGCAACGTCAACGGGTTCGACCTTCAGGACGTCGTTGCCCGGCCAATACGCCAGACGGATAGCCCCGGCGTCATCCACATCCACTCGTTTGAGCAGGCCCATATGCACGTTCCGGTCCTGCGGCATGGAATGGTGGTTGGCCAGCAGGTCGTCGTCGGTCCGGAAGAAGCGGGAGAAGTAGGTGTTGCCGCCCAGTAGCATGGGGTTGGTTTCGGCCAGGCGGAAGGGCCCTTCGGGCTTCTCGGCCAGGAGGGTGTACATGTCGCCGCCGAGGCCGAACATCATGACGTAGGTGTCGCCGATCTTCTCGATGGCCCCGACCTCCCCCTCGCCTTCGTGGAGGCCGGTGACCACCGGCGGCAGGAGCGCCTCCCACGTTACGCCGTCCATGGATTGGCCGAAGCCGAACCGCCCGCCGGTCTCGTCGTTGGGGGTGGCGGTCCAGTAACCGTACAGGCCGCCGCCGGGGCGTTCGATGACCCAGATGCAGTCCCATCGCCCTTGAGGGTGGTACCATCGCTCGTCCTGGACAAACTCGTAGTCGTCGCTCAGCTTGGTCCAGTGGATCAGATCGGTCGACTCGGCAAAGAAGATCGTCTGTCGCGGCCCGGTCCATTCCGAGAAGTTGATCTGGAACTTGCCATCCTTGGCAAAGTTCGGGCTGGCCCAGGTGCTGCCGGTGCCCATCCAGGTGGCCTCGGGGCGCTTGACCAATACCGGGCCGATCTCGTCCCAATGCACGCCGTCTGGGCTCGTGGCCATTGAGGTGTTATCCCACTGCTCACCGCCGGCCGCCAGATAGTACAGGTAGTACGTCCCCTTATGCAGATACAGCCACGTATCCCAAATGTTGCCGGTCTTAGCGTCTCTGGCGATGTAGAACATGTTGGTCCTCAGATTCGGGTTGTATTCGGACTTGGCGTCCGTGATTCGGACAGCAGCCTACCGACCGAGCGCCTGTGACGCCAGCACCGGATGTTTGTCTTGCCAACGGGGATTGGGTGCCCCGACAATCGCCCTCATTATGCGGAACGATATGACGTCGCGCGAGCGGATGCTGACGGCGATGGGGGGTGGCCAGCCGGACCGGGTGCCGCTGTTCTTCAATCTGTTCGGCTTCGAGCCGCCGGCGAAATACGGATGGTCCACCGAGGCCGAGCGCATCGGCAAGTGGGGTCCGATGGGGGTCGATCACGTACTGAGTGTGGGTGGGCCCGGTAGAACGCATCCGGAGGCAACGGTTCGGGCTTGGCGAGAAGAGCCCACCGCCGACCAGCCCTATCCGCTCCTATATAAGGAATACGCAACACCCGCCGGCATCTTGCGCCACGCGGTTCGGCTGACCGGTAGTAGTTTCGGCGAGAACTTGACCCAGGCCGACGAGGTGCAACTGTTCGATGATTACAATGTGCCCCGCGCGGTCGAACACGCGGTAACCAGTGCGGCCGACATTGACAAGCTGCGATACATCCTGAACGAACCGGCCGACGAGCAGATCGACGAGTTCCGTCGTATCGCTGCCGAGACCAAGAAGCAGGCCGACGAACTTGGCGTGACCGTCGTCGGCTGGGGATCGAACACAGCCGACGCGGTCATTTGGCTGTGTGGTGTGCAGGGGGCGGTGCTGATGGCGGTTGATCAGGCAGAGGCCTTCGAGGAACTTGTGGACCTCCTTCACGCGGTCGATAAGCGTGACACGGAACTGCTAGCCGAAGCCGGCGTAGACGTGCTTCTCCGCCGCGGCTGGTACGAGGGCACGCATTTTTGGTCGCCGGAGCTGTTTCGCCGGTTCTTCGCGCCGCGGGCGAAGGAACTGATCGACATCGCCCACCACGCGGGCGCCAAGTTCGGCTGGACCATGAGCGCTGGGATCATGGCCCTGCTCGAGGATTTCAAATCGCTCGGCCTCGACGTGCTCTATCACGTTGATCCCGTCCAAGGGGGGGCCGACCTTCGCGTGGTCAAGGACACGCTCGGCGATCAGGTAGCTACGCTGGGCGGCATGAATTCAGCCATCACGCTCGGCCGCGGCAGCCGCGACGAAATCCGCAAGGCCGTCTTTGAGGCCGTCGAGATTCTCGGCGCCGGCGGCGGCTTCATCCTCTCCCCAGTCGACTGCCTCTTCCCCGACACGCCTTGGGAGGCGGTCCAAACCGTCATGGAAGCCTGGTCGGAAGTCTGTGAGTATTGAAGGAAGGGCTCTCCCGGGCGTTCGGATCGCCTTTTAGCTGGATGGGGGCGGTGGTATGATGGTTCTCACTGCCGATGGTTTTTGGGAGGGGGCGAATTTTCGGTAGTTCATTTTCCGATAAGTTACTGAGTGCTCTAATCACCAGGAGACCGGTCTATGTGTGGCATTGTTGGCTACGTTGGTTCAAAGAAGGCTCGCGGGTTACTGATCGAAGGGCTGAAGCGTCTGGAATACCGCGGCTACGACTCCGCGGGCGTCTGTGTATTCCATGACGGTCAGCTCGGCATTCAGAAGTGCCCGGGCCGCGTTAGCGAGGTCGAAGCGCTGGCCGAGGCCGATCCCATCGTCGACGCCGGCACGATCGGCATTGCCCATACGCGCTGGGCCACGCACGGCGAACCCAACGGCGTCAACGCCCACCCCCATCCGGATGCGTCCGGCCGCATCGCCGTGGTCCACAACGGCATCATCGAGAACTACGGCCCGCTCAAGCAGTTTCTCGAAGGCCAGGGCGTGGTCTTCGCCAGTGAGACCGACACGGAAGTTCTCAGCCAACTGATCGGCCACTTGTACAAGCCCGGCGAGGTCTCGGTCGAGGAGGCCGTTCGTGCGGCCCTGCAAGAGGTGACCGGCACCTACGGCATCGCGGTGCTGTGTGCGGACGAGCCCGACCAGCTCATCGTGGCCCGCAAGGGCAGCCCCCTGATCATCGGCGTGGGCAACGACGAATATGTGGTCGCCTCCGACGCCTCGGCCATCGTGGAACACACAGCCAACGTGATCTATCTAAACGATAACGAGATGGCCGTCATCGGCCGGGACGGTATGCGGACGACGACCATCGACAACGTTCCGGTCACGAAGGAAATCGATCAGATCGAATGGAGCGTCGAGGAAATCGCCAAGGGCGGCTTCGAGCACTTCATGCTCAAGGAGATCTTCGAGCAGCCCGACGTGGTTCGCACCTGCACGGGCGGCCGACTGGATATGCGGGAAATGCAGATCAAACTGGGCGGGCTGGGGGGCGTCGACCGCGAGCTGGTCAAGGCGCGCAAGATTATTCTGACCGCCTGCGGGACGGCCTGGCATGCCGGGCTGGTCGGTGAGTACCTGTTCGAGGATCTCGCCCGCGTGCCGACCGAGGTCGAGTACGCCAGCGAGTTTCGCTACCGCAATCCGATCGTGGAGGACGGCACGGTGGTCGTCGCTATCAGCCAGTCGGGCGAAACGGCCGACACGCTGGCGGCCCTTCGTGAGGCCAAGCAGAAGGGGGCCTTGGCCCTGGGCATCGTCAACGCGGTGGGCTCGACCATCGCCCGCGACACCGATGCCGGTGTCTATCTGCACGCCGGGCCTGAGATCGGCGTGGCCTCAACCAAAGCCTTTACGTGTCAACTTGTTGTACAGACAATGGTTGCAATCATGCTCGGCCGGCGAAAATTCATGAGCCAGTCGATGACTGAAATGTACATGAAGGCCTTGCAGGACATCCCCGATAAGATCGAGAAGATCCTCCAGCAGTCCGACGCTATCAAGGACATGGTCGCCAAGCATGTCGACAGGGACAACTGGCTATTCCTGGGTCGCGGCTACAACTATCCGGTCGCCCTGGAAGGGGCCCTTAAGTTAAAGGAAATCAGTTACATACACGCCGAGGGCTTGCCTGCCGCCGAGATGAAACACGGGCCAATCGCCCTGATCCACGAGGGCATGCCGGTTGTCTTCGTGGCCACTCGCTCCGAGACCTATGACAAGGTCATCGGCAACATCGAAGAAGTCCGGGCCCGGAAGGGAGAGATCATCGCGGTAGCGACCGAAGGCGACGAAGAGATTAAAACGTATTCTGATAACGTAATTTACGTTCCAGACGCACCGGTTCCGCTTCAGCCGATGCTCACGGTCGTCCCTCTTCAATTGATTGCCTATCACGCGGCCGTCGCCAGAGGATGCAACGTCGACAAGCCCCGCAATCTCGCCAAGAGCGTGACAGTCGAGTAACACGCCAAGGGCATATCCCTTGTTTGGATCAAGAACGGGTGGCGGATATGATCCGCCACCCGTTCTTTTCTTTGTCGGGAGTGGCCGGGGCGATGGTTGTTGGGAGGGGCTGATGCGACGGGCGTGCCAGTTATCGTAAGGGGTTCAAAAAGTCGTAAGAAAGCGTCAAAAAGACTTTGACACTTTCGTCGGGGGAGCTAAACTGTCCGATCTGTGTAAACTCGGTGGTGGGTGTGTACTTACACCGGGCGTCGCCCCCAGCGCTGCTGCGCTGGGCTGACGGCAAGTGCTGCTGTAGCTCAGTGGTAGAGCGCGTCCTTGGTAAGGACGAGGTCATGGGTCCGACCCCCATCAGCAGCTTTGCTTACGGAACGTTCGTGGTTGATGTGTCGGCTGCGGGCGCTAGGAAACAAGTATAGCCGGCCGCGCGCTGAGTCGTCGCGGCGGCGGACGGGCTCGTCCCAGGGAATCATAGTCACAACGGACATACGAAAGAGGAGTAGGACGAATGGCTAAGGAAGTATTCGACAGGAAGAAGCCGCACGTGAACGTTGGCACCATTGGCCACGTTGACCACGGCAAGACGACGCTGACGTCGGCGATGACGCTCGTCCTTGAGGCCAAGGGCTTCTGCAAGGCCAAGAGCTATGACGACATTGCCAAGGCTTCGGAATCGCAAGGTCGCCGCGACCCGACAAAGATTCTGACGATCGCCACGGCCCACGTCGAATACGAGACCGAGAATCGTCACTACGCGCACGTCGATTGCCCCGGCCACGCCGATTACGTCAAGAACATGATCACCGGCGCCGCTCAGATGGATGGCGCCATCCTGGTGGTCTCGGCCGCTGACGGCCCGATGCCGCAGACGCGCGAACACGTGCTGCTGGCTCGTCAGGTCAACGTGCCTCGGCTGGTGGTTTTCCTCAACAAGGCCGACCTGGTCGATGACGAAGAACTGCTCGAGCTGGTCGAACTGGAAGTTCGCGAACTGCTGAGCAAGTACGACTTCGACGGCGACAACGCTCCGGTCATCAAGGGCTCGGCCACCGAGGCGATCAAGGATCCCGGCGGCGCCGGCGCCGATGCGATCATGGAACTGTGCGAGGCGTTGGACACGTACATCCCCGAGCCGGAACGCGAAATTGACAAGCCGTTCCTGATGCCGGTCGAAGACGTTTTTTCGATCAAGGGCCGCGGCACGGTTGGTACGGGCCGAATCGAACGCGGGCAGATCAAGGTCGGCGAGGAAGTTGAAATCGTCGGTCTGGGCGAGACGCGCAAGACCACCGTCACAGGCGTTGAGATGTTCAACAAGACGCTGGACGACGGCCAGGCGGGCGACAACGTTGGCCTGCTGCTGCGTGGCGTGGAAAAGGACGATCTGGAGCGCGGCCAGGTGATGGCGGCGCCGGGCAGCATTACCCCGCACAAGAAGTTCGAGGGCGAGGTCTACGTGCTGACCAAGGAAGAGGGTGGTCGTCACAACCCGTTCTTCACCGGTTATCGCCCGCAGTTCTACTTCCGCACGACCGACGTGACCGGCACGATCAAGCTACTGGGTGGCGCTGAAATGTGCATGCCCGGCGACAACGTGACCATGGAAGTGGATCTGCTCAATACTGAGATCGCCATGGAAGAGGGCCTGCGGTTCGCCATTCGTGAAGGTGGTCGGACCATTGGCGCTGGCGTCGTGACCAAGATCCTGGAGTAGCGGCACGATGGCAAAGTCCAAGGCGCGTGAATACGTTTGGCTTCAATGCTCAGACTGCGGTGATTTGAACTACCGTGTGGAAGTTCGCACCCAGGGCGGTACACCCAAGATGACGCTGAAAAAGTACTGCCCGCGGACCCGCGGTCACACCGAGCACAAAATCAAGCGGAAGTAACGGCAGACAAATGTGGCCCGATCCTCCACCCCGGGGGATCGGGTCCGCAGACGTGTTCCTCGACACGCCAGTAGCTCAATTGGCAGAGCAGCGGTTTCCAAAACCGCAGGTTGGGGGTTCAAATCCCTCCTGGCGTGGTTGGAACCGCTGGAATCGAGGATCGGTCAGGCCGACGCCGCACAGTGTCGAAGGGTTGCAATGAAGCTCAAGATATACAAGCCCGGACAAGGCAAATACACGCGGATGGGAACGATCATCGGCGTGGCGCTGATTGTTTGCGCCGGCACCTACAAAGGCAGCTTGCAGTTTGAGGCGATGACGTCGGACTTGTTCAGCAGCCCGGCGTTTGCTTTCGGCGTGCCCACGGCGATCGCGGCGCTGCTGGTGCTGGTGACGGCGTGGATCGTCAACCGGGTTAAGGCGGCAGACTTCCTGATCGCGACGGAAGGGGAGATGAAGAAGGTCTCCTGGTCGAGCCGCCGTGAGGTTACCGGTTCGACGAAGGTTGTGATCGTGACCACCTTCATCATGGCGGGCATTCTGTTCGCGGTGGACCTGTTGCTGGTGGTGCTCTTTCAGTGGTTCGGCATTATGCCCGGTGGCGGTTCGGGCAGCTAATAGGACGTCGGCACAATGGCGATGCAATGGTTCGTATTGCGAGTGGCCTCCAACAAGGAGGACCAGGTGCGCGAGGCGCTTGATCGGAAGATAAAGATCGAAGGCCTCGACGACCGGATTGGTCGCATCCTCGTGCCGACCGAGCGCCGCCCCGCCCCGCGAGGCCGGGCCAGCGAGAAGAAGAAGTTCGTCGACCGGAAGATGTACCCCGGGTACGTGTTCTTGGAGATGGACGTCGACGAGTCCGGCCGCCTGGACGAGGACGTGTGGTACCTGATTCGCGAAACAACCGGCGTGGGTGACTTCATCGGTTCGGGGGGCAAGCCGACCCCGATGGAGACCGCCGACGTCGACAAGATGTTGATGCAGGTGGAGAAGTCCGAGGAAGGCGCACCGGTGGCCATGGAGTTCGCCAAGGGCGACGTGGTCAAGATCAAGGAGGGCGCTTTCGAGAACTTCGACGGTGAGGTTGATGAGGTGTTGGCCGAGAAGGGCCTGGTCCGTGTGATCGTTACGATCTTCGGACGGGCCACCCCGGTGGAACTGGAATATTGGCAGGTCGAAAAGGCCTAACCGGCTCGGATCGGCGCCGAAAGCATTTTTCTTCTGAGAGCGTAGACAGTCATGGCAAAAGAAATCGTCGCAAAGATCAAACTGCAGGCCGCTGGCGGCCAAGCCACGCCGGCCCCGCCGATTGGCCCGGCCCTGGGTCAGCATAACGTGAACATCGGTCAGTTCGTTTCGCAATTCAACGAAGCGACCAAGGAATACAACGGCACGCCGATTCCCGTGGAGATTTACGTCTACGGCGATCGAACCTTCTCCTTCATCACCAAGAGCCCGCCGGCGTCGGCCCTGCTGAAAGACGCCGCCCAGGTCGCCAAGGGCTCGGGTGTGCCCAACAAGGAAAAGGTCGGCTCGGTTACCAAGGATCAGGTCCGGCAGATCGCCGAGACCAAGATGGCCGACCTGAACGCCAACGACATTGAAAACGCCTGCCGTCTGATTGAGGGCACGGCTCGTAGCATGGGCATTGAAGTCGCCGACTAAGGCGCCATGCCCCGGCCCGAAGGGGCCCCGCCCAACCACGGGCGTGTGAAAACGTGGGAGGCCCGACGGGCCGTTAGGAGTCACCATGGGAAAGACTAGAAGCAAGCGATACCAGCAGTGTCAGACCTCGGTACCGGAAGGCAAATTGCCTCTCGCTGAGGCCGTTCAGTTCCTCGGCGGGCTACCCCCGATGAAGTTCGACGCCACCGTGGAACTGGTTATGCACTTGGGGATCGACCCCAAGCAGGCTGAGCAGGCCCTGCGCGGATCGCTGTCGTTGCCTCACGGCATCGGCGCGACCAAGAAGGTGATCGCCTTCTGTGAGGACGGTGACGTCGAAGCCGCCAAGGCCGCCGGCGCCATCGAGGCCGGTCACACCGAACTGATCAAGAAGGTCCAGGACGGCTGGTTGGACTTCGACGTGGCGGTTGCGAGTTCGAAGGTCATGAAGGACGTTTCCAAGCTTGGTCGTACGTTGGGTCCGCAGGGCAAGATGCCGACGCCCAAGGGCGGTACGGTTGGTGATGACATTCCGCAGATGGTTACGGAATACTCCGCCGGCAAAATCGAGTACCGCAATGATGATGGCGGCAACATCCACGTGCCGGTGGGCAAGATCAGCTTCGAGGCTGACAAGCTCGTCGACAACGTCAGGATGTTCATCGACCACATCCGTTCGTTGCGGCCCAGTTCCACCAAGGGCGCGTACATCAAGAAGGCCTCCCTGTCGACGACCATGTCGCCGGCGGTTGAACTGGACGTCTAAGAGGACCCCCCATGAGCAAAGTAGTCAAACAGCTAATTCGCCGAGAGCTGACGAGTCGGTTGGAAGGTGTGACCAGTGTGGCGGTCGTGGACCTAACCGGGATCGACGCCAACATCACCAACCAGATTCGCAGCCGGCTGATCGAAAAAGACATTCGCCTAAACGTGGTCAAGAACTCGCTGGCCAGGCAGACCTTCAAGGAAGTTGGCCTGGAGGCCGCCTCGGACTTGCTGGACGGGCCGTGCGCCTTGGCGTGGGGCGCCGACAATATCGTGGTCGTCGTTCGCGAGTTGGCCGACATCGCCAAGGACGTCAAAGCCCTTGGCCTGAAGGGCGCGCTGCTGGACGGCGACGTGTTCGGCGCCGAGCGGATGGACGAACTGAGCAAGTTCCCCACCCGCGAAGAAGCCATCGGACAGATCGCCCAGGCCATCACCTCGCCGGGCGCTCAGCTTGCCGGTGGCATCATCGCTCCGGGCGGCGCTATCGCGGCCCTGGTTGAAGCGATCGAAGAACAGGCCGAGGGCGAAGCGCCGGCCGAGGCTCCGGCTGAAGTGGCCCCGGCCGAAGAAGCTCCGGCAGAGGAATCGCCCGCCGAAGAAGCGTCCGCTGAGGATGCTCCCGCAGAAGACACCCCGGCCGAAGAAGGCGACGCCGATGACGGCGACGCCGACAAGGCGGAGTAACGAACTTAACCGTCCGGCTGCGGATTGGCCCTTCGGGGTTAAATGCGACCAACGGGGTCGCACCTATCAGGCCGGTATCTTGCAGTAGTTGGAGACTGGAACGATGTCCGAAGAAGCCACACCTGAAGTCGCTGAAGTTACCAAGGAATTCGCCGCCGAGATCAAGAAGCTTGGCGATTCGCTGGCCGAGCTGACGCTCAAGGAGGCCGTCGATCTGAAGGATTACCTTAAGGCGGAGCACGGCATCGAGCCGGCCGCCGGTGGCGCCGTGATGATGGCCGCAGGCCCGGCCGCCGCCGCCGAGGAAGCCGAAGAGAAGACCTCTTTCGACGTGGTCCTGAAGGATGTCGGCGACAAGAAGATCCAGGTCATCAAGGCCGTTCGCGCCCTGACCAGCCTGGGCCTCAAAGAAGCCAAGGAATTGGTCGAGGGCGTTCCCAAGCCCGTCAAGGAAGGCGTGCAGAAGGACGAAGCCGAAGAGGCCAAAAGCCAGTTGGAAGAAGCCGGCGCAACCGTGTCGGTCGAGTAGTTCTTTTGCGATAGGTCGGCGCTCCGTCGAAGCGGAGCGCCGACCGGGTCGCTTTGTGCGGCCCGATCTAAACCAAACACCCGGGAATAACGAGGACGTTCGGCAATGCTGCGAATGGAACAAGTGCGAGACTTTTCCAAAGTGGGCGACGCTGCGCCCGTGCCCAATCTGAACGATCTCCAGGTAGACAGCTACGCGCGGTTTCTCCAGACCGACGTTCCGCCCGAGAAGCGGAAGAACCAAGGGCTGGAAGCGTTGCTGCGCGAGACCTTCCCCATCGTCAGCTACGATGGGCAGACCACGCTGGAATACCTGGACTACGCGTTGGACGACCCCCGCTATAACCCCGAGGAGTGCTCCGACCTGCGGCTGACCTACGGGCGTCCGTTCCGCATCCGTTGCCGGCTGAGCCGGAAGGACCGGAAGGGCATCGTGGAGGAAAGCGTCTATCTCGGCGAGATGCCGATCATGATCGGTGGCGGCGAGTTTATTATCAATGGCGCCGAGCGCGTGATTGTCTCGCAGCTTCACCGCTCACCGGGCGTGGACTTCACCGTTGAGATGCAGGAGTCCGACCGGCCGCTGCACGGGGCGAGAATCATCCCCGAGCGCGGCAGTTGGATCGAACTGTCCGTCAACAAGAAGGACTCCCTGATCCTGCGGATTGACCAGTCCAGCCGAATCCCGGCGACGACGTTCCTGCGCTGCGTTGACAAGAAGCTGTCGACGTCCGATGCGATTATCCGCGAGTTCTACCCGACCAAGACGATCTCTGTTGACGACCTCCAGCCGCACATGCACCTGGTAGAGGCGTTCATCGATCCCGACACCGGCGAGGAACTCATTCCCTCCGGCGGACAGGTGGGCGAGAACCTCACCAAGATCGTGTCGTCGACGGTCAAGAAGATGGAAGTGGTTGAGCATGTGGCGGACCCGTTGGTGCTGAATACCTTGGTCGAGGATGCCGCCGAAGACCACGACAGCGCGATGCTCCGCATCTACATGCGACTGCGGCCAGGCAACCCCGCCAACCTGGACAAGGCCCAGACGCTGTTCCAAGAGAAGTTCTACGACGAGAACCGTTACCGCCTGGGCAAGGTCGGGCGGTTCCGTATCAATCGGAAGTTTCATCAGGACGTTCCTTCCGCGGCCATGTCGCTGCGGGCCGAGGACTACGTCAACACCCTGAAGTATATCCTGGTGCTCCGCGACGGTGAGGGCGTGGTCGACGACATCGACCACCTCGGGAACCGCCGCCTTCGGACGATCGACGAATTGGCCAGCGACGAAATGCGGAAGGGCTTCCTGAAGCTCCGCCGCACCGTTCAGGAACGCATGAGCCTCAAGGAGCCCAGCGAGCTCAAGAAGATCTCGGATCTGGTCAACTCCAAGAGCATTTCCTCCAGCGTGGACTTCTTCTTCGGCCGCGGCGAGTTGTCGCAGGTCGTCGACCAGCAGAATCCGTTGGCGCAACTGACGCATGAACGTCGTCTGTCGGCGTTGGGCCCGGGCGGCCTGAACCGGAAGCGTGCGGGCTTTGAAGTTCGCGACGTGCACATCAGCCACTACGGCCGAATCTGCCCGATCGAGACTCCTGAAGGCAACAACATCGGCCTGATCAGCTCGCTGGGTATCTACGCCACCGTGGACGAGTACGGCTTCCTGACCACGCCCTACCAGAAGGTTAACCGGGGGCGCCCCACCGGCGAGACCATGATGTTGCGGGCGGATGAGGAAATGGAAGGGGTCCTGGCGCCTCCGGACGCGCTGGACTTCACCCAACGCGGCACGCAAAAGCTGCCGGAAGACCACGTGATGGCGCGGGCCATGGGTGAGGTGAAAATCGTCGACGGTAAGGAAGTCGATTACCTGGATATCTCTCCGAAGCAGACCGTGGGTGTGTCGGCGGCACTGATTCCGTTCCTGGAGCATGACGACGCCAACCGCGCCCTGATGGGCTCCAACATGCAGCGGCAGGCGGTGCCGCTGATCACGACCGAGCCTCCGATTGTCGGTACGGGCATGGAACGTCCCGTGGCCGAGAACTCCGGCATGATCATTAAGGCCGAGAAGTCCGGCATGGTGACCTATGTGGACGCCGAGCGCATCGTGATCGACGATACCGAGGAATACGAGCTTCGCAAGTTCGCTCAGCTCAACGAGCGGGCGTGCCTGAACCAACGGCCCGTCGTTGGCGAGGGGCAGCGGGTCAAGAAGGGCGAGATCATCGCCGACGGCCCGGGCTGCAAGAACGGCGAATTGGCGTTGGGACGTAATGTCCTGGCGGCCTTCATGCCCTTCGACGGGTACAATTTCGAAGACGCCATCCTGATCTCCGAGCGGATGGTCAAGGCTGACACCTTCACCTCCGTCCACCTGGAAGAGTACGACGTGGAAGTCCGGGAGACCAAGCTCGGACGAGAAGAGTTCACTCGGGATATCCCGAACGTGTCGGAAAAGGCCCTGCGGAATCTGGATGCCAACGGCATCGTGCAGATCGGCACGCGGGTCGAGCCGGGCGATATTCTGGTCGGCAAAGTCGCCCCCAAGTCCAAGAGCGAATTGAGCCCGGAAGAGAAGCTCCTGCACGCGATCTTCGGCCGCGCCGGTGAGGACGTCAAGAACGATAGCCTCGAACTGCCCGCCGGCGAAGAAGGTGTTGTCGTCGACGCCCGCCGCTTCAGCCGTCGGATGCACATGACCGACGAGCGGAAAAAAGAGCTGCAGGGCGAGATGCGGTCCTACCGGCAGCAAATGAACAAGCGGCTGATTAAGATCTTCCGCGCCATGACGGTCGACATTAACGCGGTGATCGGCGTGGAGATGATCGACCCGTCGACTCGGCAGAAGGTCGGCCAGAGCCACATTGACGCGGTCACCATGGAGCAGATCGACGGGTTCTCGCTGAAGTGGATCAAGGGCTCCGAGGCCGTCAAGGCCAAGGGCCTGGCGATCTACGAGAAGTACTGGCCTCTGATTGAAGCCGTCCAGCAGGAGATGGATCGCAAGCTCGGCCACATGAAGCGCGGCGATGAGCTTCCGTCCGGTGTGTTGGAAATGGTCAAGATTCGCGTAGCCACCAAACGGAAGTTGGGCGTGGGCGACAAGATGGCCGGTCGACACGGTAACAAGGGTGTCATCGCTCGTATCTTGCCGGAAGAGGACATGCCATTCCTGGCCGACGGCACGCCGATTGACATCGTGCTGAATCCGCTGGGTGTTCCGGGTCGTATGAACCTGGGTCAGATTCTCGAAACGCACCTGGGCTGGGCCGCGGCGGTGCTTGGCTTCAAGGCGATCACCCCGGTCTTCGACGGTGCTCGGGAAGAGGAAATCGTTGAATGTCTCCGCGAGGCCAACGAGTACATCCGCCAGCGCAGCGAAGAGGCCGAGGTCGTGCAGAACGCCGGCGACCAGCGCGACTTGCTGGTGGAGATGCCCGAAGACGGCAAGATCACCGTCTTTGACGGCCGAACCGGCGACGCTCTCGAACAGAAGGTGACGGTCGGCTTCATCTACATGAACAAGCTCCACCACCTGGTGGACGAGAAGATTCACGCCCGTGCGACGGGCCCGTACTCGCTGATTACGCAGCAGCCTTTGGGCGGCAAGGCCCGCACGGGCGGCCAGCGTTTCGGCGAGATGGAAGTCTGGGGCCTGGAGGCCTACGGCGCCAGCTACACGCTGCAAGAACTGCTGACGGTCAAGAGCGACGACGTCGAAGGCCGAACCAAGATCTACGAATCAATGGTCAAGGGCACCAACACTCTCGAAGCCGGCACGCCCGTCAGTTTCGACGTGCTGTGCAGCGAGCTGCGTGGGTTGGGTCTGAATATTCAGTTGGAAAAGAAAAAGCTGGTCTAACCAGTGTGTGATAACCATTCGGCTTTGGCCGAAGGAGCGATCCAGCATGGCTGAGAGCGTATACGATCGGATCAACGACTACGGGTCGGTCAAGATTCAGCTCGCCTCGCCCAACGACATTCGCAGTTGGTCGTTCGGCGAGGTACGCAAGCCGGAGACCATCAACTACCGGACCTATCGTCCGGAGAAGGATGGCCTGTTCTGCGAGCGGATCTTCGGCCCGGAGCGTGACTGGGAATGCGCGTGCGGCAAGTACAAAGGCACGAAGCACAAGGGCATCATCTGCGATCGTTGTCAGGTGAAGGTTACGCACTCGCGCGTACGTCGGAAGCGAATGGGACACATCAACCTGGCGGCGCCGATCGTTCACATTTGGTACTTCAAGGCGCTGCCCAGTCGGCTCGGCACGCTGCTGGATATGAAGACGGCCGACCTGGAGAAGGTGATCCTGTTCCAGGACTACGTGGTGGTTGACGCGGGCCAGACCCCCCTGAAGTACAAGCAGGTGCTCAACGAGGACGAGTTCCGTTCGGCCAAAGAGACCTACGGCGACGACTTCAAGGCCCAGATGGGCGCCGAGGCCGTCAAGAGCCTGCTGACTGAACTGAACCTGGAAGTAACCGCCGCGGAACTTCGCGAAGGACTCGAGGCGACTTCCTCCAAACAGAAGATCAAAGACCTCGGCAAGCGGCTCAAGCTGGTCGAGAACCTCCGGACCTCGGGCAACCAACCGGACTGGATGGTGATGGATGTCATTCCCGTCATTCCGCCGGACCTTCGCCCGTTGGTGCTGCTGGAGAGCGGCAACTTCGCCACGAGCGATCTGAACGATCTCTATCGGCGAATCATCAACCGGAACAACCGGCTGAAGAAGCTAATGGACCTCAACGCTCCCGAGGTCATCATCCGAAACGAGAAGCGCATGCTGCAGCAGGCCGTCGACGCGTTGTTCGACAATAGCCGCTGCCGCCGCCCCGTTCAGGGCACAGCCAACCGGCCCCTCAAGAGCCTTACCGACATGATCAAGGGCAAGCAGGGCCGCTTCCGCGAGAACCTGCTGGGCAAGCGCGTGGACTACTCCGGCCGATCGGTCATCGTCATCGGCCCGGAGTTGGAGCTGCACCAGTGCGGCCTGCCCAAGAAGATCGCGCTGGAACTGTACCAGCCCTTCATCATCCGCAAACTGAAGGACCGAGGCCTGGCCGACACCATCAAGAGCGCCAAGAAGATGCTCGAGCGGCGCGACCGCGAAATCTGGGACATCCTCGAAGAGGTCATCTACCAGCATCCGGTTATGCTGAACCGTGCTCCCACGCTGCACCGCATGGGCATCCAGGCCTTTGAGCCGGTCCTGGTTGAAGGCAACGCTATCAAGATCCATCCACTTGTCTGCAAGGGATTCAACGCGGAC